>NZ_DAWBAJ010000012.1:0-38751 GCF_052306735.1 Dysosmobacter sp.
CTCCATCCGCACCCGGCTGGCGGCCTCGTCCATCAGGTCGATGGCCTTGTCGGGCAGGAAACGGTCGTTGATATACCGGGAAGAAAGGGACACAGCAGCCTCCAGGGCCTCATCGGTAATCTGGAGCTTATGGTGGGTCTCGTACTTCTCCCGCAGGCCCTTGAGGATCTCCAGGGTAGCCTCCTTGCTGGGTTCACCCACCTGCACCGGCTGGAACCGGCGCTCCAGGGCGGCGTCCTTTTCGATATACTTGCGGTACTCGTTGAGGGTCGTTGCGCCGATAACGCGGATCTCACCGCGGCCCAGAGCGGGCTTGATGATGTTGGCGGCATCCACGGCGCCCTCGGCGGAGCCGGCGCCCACGATGGTGTGCAGCTCATCGATGAAGAGGATCACGTTGCCGGACTTCTTCACTTCCTCCAGGGTCTTCTTGATACGCTCCTCAAACTCGCCACGGTACTTGGTGCCGGCCACCATGCCGGAAAGGTCCAGGGAGAGGATGCGCTTATCCAGCAGATCGTCGGGCACGTCGCCCATGGCGATCTTCCGGGCCAGGCCCTCGGCGATGGCCGTCTTGCCGACACCGGGTTCGCCGATGAGGCAGGGGTTGTTCTTGGTACGGCGGGAGAGGATCTGGATCACCCGCTGGATCTCCTGATCACGGCCGATGACCGGATCCAGCTTGCCTGCCCGGGCATCTGCCGTCAGATCACGGGTGAACTCCTGGAGGGTCTTGTTCTTGCCGTCGTCCCGGGAGGCGGATTTGGCGCCGCCGGAAGAGGAAGAACGGCTGTTCTGAGGTGCCTGGGAGAGTTTGGTCATGAGGGCGGTGTAGAGCTTACGGGCATCCACACCGGCGGTACGCAGGATGCGGACGGCCATGTTGTTGCCCTCCCGCAAAATGCCTGCCAGCAGGTGTTCAGTACCCACGAAGTTGCACCCGCCCCGGACGGAGTCCTCCATGGCGATCTCCACCACGCGCTTGGCTCTGGGGGTCAGGCCCTGAGCGGGGTTGCCGCCGGGCAGCCCGGCGCCCACGCTCTTTTTGATGATCTCCACGATCATCTCATCGGTGAGGCCCTCTTCGGTCAGCACCTCGTGGGCCACACCCTCGTTTTCACGCATCAATCCCAGCAGCAGGTGCTCGGTGCCCACGTAACCATGGCCCAGCTCCCCGGCTGCTTCCTGGGAAAGCCGCAGAGCCTCTTCGGCTCCGGGCGTAAATCTGTTTTCATTCATAAATCGTTACCTTCCTTTCTGTGGGAAAGCCCTGTTACTTGTCTTCCTTGTTTTCCTTGCGCTCCGCTTCCAGCTGCCGGATCTGATCCCGCAGCTCCGCGGCCCGCTCGAAGTTCTCCTGGTGAACGGCCTTCTTCATCTCCATGCGCAAAGCGTTGAGCTGACGCATCCGGGCGAAGCGTCCCTGCTCCTCTTTGCCCACCAGATCATCCTTCTTCTCCTGCGTCTGAGCCTCCTGGGTCTGCACGGGCGCTGCGCTGAGGGCCGGCATATCGGCGAAGAAGTCGTCGAAGGGGTCCTCCAGCAACCGGTTCATCCGACCGAAGAGACTGGGCATGGGAGAGAAGAAGTCATCGAGGAAGCTGCCTCCGAAGAAGCTGTTTCCGCCGAAGAAATTCTGCATCATCCGCTGACTGCGGGCTGCCACCTGCTGGGTATAGCCCAGCTTCTGGGCGCACTCGCTGCAAAGGTGCTTCTCCGTGATCTGTCCGTTGATATTGCTCTGGTAAACAAACGTTACCTCATTCTTGCCACAATTTTCGCATTTCATAATGTATTCCTCCTATATGAGAGATATTGTTTACAACTTAGAAGGTGCTCCGCAGGACTAAACCTGCAAGATCAGCACCTGGCGCAGGATGTCCGCGCGCACCGCGTCCCGGCTCTCCCGGGGCACCTGGGCCAAAGCCTTGTCGCCCACAGCGGCCAGGATCGCCCGTCCGGCGTTCTCCTCCAGCGCTCCGGCCTGTACCAGATTGCTGAGGATCGCCCGGGCAGAGGGCAGGTCCATCCGCTCCCCCAGGGAGTTGATGACGTGCATCAAAAGCGTCTGCCGGTCTACCCGGACCCGCGTGATCCGGATGTATCCGTTACCGCCCCGGCGGCTTTCCACAATGTATCCCCGCTCCGGGGAAAACCGGGTGGACATCACGTAATTGATCTGACTGGGTACGCAGTTAAAGCGTTGGGCCAGATCGCTGCGCTGAACTTCCAGCACACCGTCTTCCGCCTCGTCCAGGCTCTCCTGGAGGAAGCTGGCAATCAAATCTGAAATTCCCACGTTTTGACCATCCCTTTCCAAAAGCCTCGCCAAAGTCTTTCAGCTTTGACTTTGACTTTCTTTGATCTTTGTTTCTGACGTTAGTATACCACCCTTTGATCAAATGTCAAGGGGTAAAATTTGACTTTCTTTGACCAATTTGAAAATAAATTGTGAACGACGTCCATTCCGCTTGCTGGGTAAAATCTCCGATAAGTTTTTAACAGATTCCCTTGCTTTTTTGGAATAGTATGATAAAATGAAAGTCACAAAATCTTATGGAGGTGTTTCCAATGGCCTACAAGATCACTTCTGCCTGCGTGAGCTGCGGCTCCTGCGCCGACGTTTGCCCCGCTGGTGCCATCAGCCAGGGCGATGATCAGTACGTCATCGACGCTGCCGCTTGCCTGGACTGCGGTTCTTGCTGCGACACTTGCCCCAACGGCGCCATCGTCCCCGAGGAATAATCTAAAAGGGATACATAAAAGCACCGCAAGCTCTTTGCTTGCGGCGCTTTTTTGTTTTCCGGCGGAGGAAATGAGCCTTGCGGCTCTTTCCCTTTTTGACTATAATAAGTTGCGTAAACCGTGCCGCGGATCTCCACGGCACTTTTCCACGGAAGGAGCACGCCATGGAGCACTGGGAGTCCATCAGCCCCGGCGGATACCGCTTTGTCTATGACGAGGCCGTCTTTCCACCGGGTACCGACAGCTTTCTGCTGTCCGCCCTGCCCCGGCTCAAGGCCGGGATGCGGGTGTGCGACCTGGGCTGCGGCTCGGGGCTTTTGAGCCTGCTGCTGCTCCAGCGCCAGCAGGGGCTGGACGTCACGGGCGTGGAACTGGATGAACATGCCGCGGCTCTGGCCCGGCGGGCAGCGGCGGAAAACGGCCTGACAAAGCAGATGCGGGTGGCCTGCGGAGATCTGCGGCAGATCCGCGCCCTGCTCCCTGCCGGAGCTTTCGACCTGGTGATCTGCAACCCGCCCTACTACGCCCCCCAGGGAGGAAAGCTGTCTGCCCGGCCCTCCCTGCGCACCGCCCGGGCGGAGCTCACCTGCACGGCGGAGGATGTGTGCGCCGCCGCAGCGTACCTGCTGCGCTGGGGCGGCAGCTTCTGCGTGGTTCACAAGCCGGAGCGGCTGACGGATCTCCTGTGCGCCCTGCGGGGCGCGACCCTGGAGCCCAAGCGTCTGCGCTTCGTCTGTCCCCGGCCGGGCACGGCCCCCTCCCTCTTTCTTCTGGAAGGACGCCGGGGCGGCAGGCCGGGTCTGGAGATCCCATCTCCCCTGGTGCTGTGCCGGGAGGACGGGAGCCCCACGGCGGAGCTGGACGCCATTTACTTTCGGACTGAGGAGGACATGCCATGAGCGGCACACTCTATCTGGTGGCCACCCCCATCGGCAATCTGGGAGACTTCTCCCCCAGAGCCGTGGAGACCCTGGAAAATGCGGATTTCATCGCCGCGGAGGACACCCGGGTGTCCATCAAGCTCTTGAACCACTTCAACATCAAAAAGCCTCTGGTCAGCTACCACGAGCACAACCACGTCTCCGCCGGACAGGCCATCCTCGCCCGGCTGCTGGCGGGGGAATCCTGCGCCCTGGTGACGGACGCGGGCACCCCCGCTGTGTCGGATCCCGGGGAGGATCTAGTGCGGCTGTGCGCGGAAAACGGCGTGACGGTGCTCTCCATCCCCGGCTGCTGCGCGGCGGTGAACGCCCTGGCCGTCAGCGGCCTGCCCACCGGACGCTTTACCTTTGAGGGATTCCTCACCGTCAACAAAAAAAGCCGTCGGGAGCATCTGGACAGTCTCCGGGGGGAACGACGCACCATGATCTTCCACGAAGCTCCCCACAAGCTTGCCGCCACCCTGGCGGACCTGCGAGACACCTTCGGCCCGGACCGGCAGATCGCCCTTTGCCGGGAGCTGACGAAGCTCCACGAGGAAACCCGCCGCACCACCCTGGGCGAGGCTGCGGACTATTACGCCGCCAATCCCCCCAAGGGGGAGTTTGTCCTGGTGGTGGCAGGTGCCCAGCAGGAAACCGGCGCCGCCGTGACGTTGGAGGAAGGTGTGGAGCAGGTGCTGGCCCTGCGGGAGCTGGGGATGCGCCTCAAGGACGCCGCCCGGGAGGTGGCGGAGCACACGGGCCTTTCCAAAAACGAGCTCTACACCGCCGCGCTCAACCGCTGAACTCCCCCGCCCCATAAAAAACAAACAGCACCCCGTCCGCCTCGGCAGTATGGATCATACTGCCTGGCAGCCGGGGTGCTGCTTCATGTTGGCAACAAACGTGCACAGCGGGCATGGCTCCCATGATCTCGCGATCAAAGATTTTTCAGCTCCCGCAGGCACTTCGGGCAAACGTTCTTTCCTTTAAATACCGTGATATCCTTTGTACTGTCACAGAAAATGCAACTGGGTTTATACTTTTTCAGAATGACAGACGAGCCTTCCACATAAATTTCCAGTGCGTCCTTCTCCGCAATGTCCAGGGTACGGCGCATCTCGATGGGCAGAACGATGCGCCCCAGTTCGTCCACTTTCCTTACGATTCCCGTAGATTTCACGTTCTTTCTCCTTTTCCGCCTTGATTCTTGCCAGCGTACTGACAATATCACAGCCTGTTATTATTTGTCAATTACTATTTGAAAAGTTAAAACTAAATTCACATTTGCATATCTAATCGACTTTTTTCGCCAGAAAAGTACAAATCGTCCTCGATTTACAGTAAAAAAGCAAGTAAATATCTATCCAGGATTTCAGAAGGAGTGATTACGATGGCAATGGCCTGGGTTTGGGCGGGCATGGTGGTCTTATCCCTGATTTTCGGACTGGCCACCGGAAACCTTGAAAATGTTTCCAACGCGGCCATGGAGGGCGCCAATTCCGCCGTGGAGCTAAGCGTCTCCATGGCCGGCGTCATGTGCCTGTGGAGCGGTGTCATGGAGATCATGAACGCCTGCGGATTGTCCCAGGGGCTCTCACGGGCCTTTCGGCCCATTTTGCGCCGGCTGATGCCCGAGGCCAGCCGGGATCCGGAGACGCTCTCCGCCCTGTCCGCCAACGTCTCGGCCAACCTGCTGGGACTGGGCAATGCGGCCACGCCCCTGGGCATCCAGGCTGCCCGCCGGATGTCCCGGGACTGCAGCGGCGTTGCCAGCGACGAGCTGTGTCTGCTGGTGGTGCTCAACACCGCCTCCATCCAGCTACTGCCGGCCACCATCGCCTCGGTTCGGGCGGCCGCCGGATCCGCCGCCCCCCTGGATATCCTGCCGGCGGTGTGGCTCTCGTCGGCGCTGTCCGTGGCGGCAGGGCTCACCGCCGCCCGCCTGTTCAGTGCCCTGGGGAGGTGGCGGCGATGAACGTCAGCGCTCTGGTGATCCCGCTGCTGCTGGCCCTGGTGGCCGTCTGGGGCATGGGCAAGCGGGTGAACGTCTACTCCGCCCTGACCCACGGTGCCGAGGAAGGACTGACGGTGCTGGTACACATCATCCCCAATCTGGTGGGACTGCTGACGGCTGTGGCCATGTTCCGGGCCTCCGGCGCCATGGACGCCCTGTCTGGCGTATTCGCCCCGGTCCTGGAGGCTCTGGGGATCCCGCCGGAGACCGCGCCGCTGATGCTCATCCGCCCTGTCTCCGGCGGCGGCGCACTGGCGGTGGGCAGTGATCTGATGACCTCCTACGGCCCGGACAGCTATATCGGCCGGGTGGCGGCGGTGATGCTGGGCAGCACTGAAACCACCTTTTACACCATCGCCGTCTACTACGGCTCCGCCGGCATCCAGCGGACCCGCCACACCATTCCCGCGGCCCTGACAGCAGATCTTACGGGCTTTGTGGCCTCCGCTTTGGCAGTGCGGCTGTTTTTCGGAACATAAAAAACATGGAGCGGAAGCATGGCTTCCGCTCCATGGACCGTTTCCGCTGAGGTGCTTCAATAGGGGTCGGCTATCACCGCGTCGGCGTACCGGGCGGCGTACTCCCCGTCCACCAGGAAGCGCACCTCTCCCACCGTATCCAGAGACTTCAGGGAGAGGGCCATGGCCCGCACCACGGGCGCCATCTCGGTCTCCTCCGGCAGTTCCGCCAGCAGGGCGGCGGAGAGGTTCACATAGCACACATCCTCCTCCAGCCAGACGGATTTTGCCCGGAAGCCCTCCGGGATCACAGGCAGCAAGGACCGGTCCCGCGGGCCCTCCTCCAGTCCCTGGAGCACCGCCGCCACCTGGGTGTCGCCCTCGTAGAGCTCCAGTGTACGCTCCTCTGCCGTCAGATTGCCCCGGCTGTCCCGGAAGTACAGATGGGCCTCTACCGTGCCCACCACGTCCTCCGTACTGGACAGCAGTACGTCCCGTGGAGAGAAGCGCTGGGTGGTTCGATAGGCCAGCTCCTTGCCCCGCACCATGATGCTGACGGAGGCAATCTCCGGCAGCTGCGTCAGCGTCAGAGCAATGGCGTAGTCCGCCAGTGTCAGCTCCACCCCGGAGAGGGTGCTGTATGCAGACGAGAGATCCACCAGTGCCCGGGCGCCGTCCAGTTCCAGGCTCAGCAGGGTAGTCCCCGCGGGGATGGTGTTCACCAGCGTCTCATCCACCGGCCCCGCCAGCAGCTCTTCCATCAGGGCTTGGGCCACCTGCGCCACCCCCTGCTGTTCCTCCTCATCCAGATAGACGGTCTCCGCCCGCAGGGCGTCGCCTCCCGGGGCGTTGGCCAGATCCGCCTCCCGGAAATAGAGCAGATAGGCCGCCTCCTCCTGTCCGGTGACGGCGGCGTAGGCACAGCCGGAGGCCAGCAGCACCAAAATCAGCAGTCCTGCCAGGACCCGTTTCATGCTTCACTCCCCCCTTCCGGCAGCGGCCAGCTGACGGTAAACACCGCGCCGCCCTCCGGGCGGTTGGCGGCCACTACCTGTCCACCCCGGCGCTTCACCGTGTCACTGACGATGGACAACCCCAATCCCGTGCCTCCGGCAGCCCGGGAGCGGGCCTTGTCCACCCGGTAGAACCGCTGGAACACCCGGGGCAGATCCTCCTCCGGGATGCCGGGGCCGTTGTCCTCCACCCGCAGCAGTGCCCGGGGGCCCTGGCGCAGCAAAGACACCTGGACGGTGCCGCCCCGGCCGGTATATTTGACGGCGTTGTCAGTGAGATTGTAGATCACCTGGTGGATCTCGTCGGGCGTGGCAGCCGCCATACAGCCCTCCTGGGCCCTGCAGGTGAGGGTCACGCCCTTCTCCTTGGCCACCAGATCCATCATCCGCATCACTTGCTCCAGAACCGGCCGCACATCCGTGGGCTGGGCCGGCTCCAGTACGCCGCTGTCCAGCCTGGTCAGGCGCAGCAGATCCTCCGTGATGCGGGAGAGGCGCTCCGCCTCCTGGCCGATGTCCGCCACGAACTCCCGGGTGGTGGCGGGATCGATGTTGTCCGTCTGCAAAATGGAATCCGTCAGCAGCCGGATGGCCGCCAGAGGCGTTTTCAGCTCATGGGAGGCATCGGAGACAAAGCGCCGCCGGGCATCCTCCGTGGTCTGGAGGCGGTCAGCCAGGCTGTTGAACTCCTCGCCCAACTGGGCGATCTCGTCGTGGCCGCCGATCTCCGTGCGGTGGCTGTAAGCGCCCTCCCGCACCTTGCGGATGGCCACCAGCAGCTGCCCCAGCTTCCCCGTCAGGGCCTGGGAGAGCCAGAAGCTCAAAAGCAGCACCGCGATCCCCACCACGGCGGAGAGCCGCAGGAGGTTGCTCTGGAGCCCCTCCAGCAGCGCCGCCTGCTCCGTATCGTACTCGTAGGCGTACACAGAACCGATGATCTGGTTTTGATAGAGTACCGGGGAGGATGCCCGGCTGCGGAAAGCACCGTCCCCGTAGCTGCAGCTGAAGGCGTCGTTGCCCAAAAGGGCCTGAACGATCTCCGTATAGACGGCAAACTCCCCCACGGCGGAGCCGGTCTCCCGGGTGTCGTAGAGAACCCGTCCGGCACCGTCCGTCACCAGGATACGGGAAAGCCCCGTCTCCTCCACCACCGCCAAAGCCTCCGTCACGTTCTCCTCCGTCAGCCGGTTCAGTCCCGACAGGGAGTTCACCATCACCGAGACGCTGGACTGGAGGGTGGTCTCCTTGGAGCGGAACACCAGGTCCTGGGACACCAGCAGCGGATAGGTGTTGAGCAGCACCAGCACCGCCGTGATGATGAGAATGTAGCTCAGGCAGAACTTTACCCGGAGGCTGTCCAAAAATCCCCGCTTATCCCTTGAAATAGTACCCCACTCCCCACTTGGTCATAATGTGCTCCGGCTCCGCCGGATTGCGCTCCAGCTTCTCACGCAGGCGGCGGATGTGGACATCCACCGTCCGGTAATCTCCGCCATAGGAATAACCCCACACCACGTTCATCAGGTTCTCACGGCTGTACACCCGGCGGGGATTGCGCATCAAAAGCTCGATGAGGTCGTACTCCTTGGCCGTGAGATCCACGGTCCGGCCGTCCCGGATGGCCACCCGCTCCTCGGTGTTGAGGGTGAGATCCCCCACCGTCAGCAGCGCCCCCTGGCTGCGCTGGACCCCGGCGGCCCGGCGCAGCAGCGCCCGCACCCGGGCCTTGAGCTCCAGGATATTGAAGGGCTTTGTGATATAATCGTCCGCTCCGCACTCAAAGCCCATGAGCTTGTCGGCGTCCTCGCTTTTGGCGGTGAGCATGATGATGGGCACGTTGGAAAACTCCCGGATGCGCATACAGGCCTCCAGCCCGTCCACCTCCGGCATCATCACGTCCAGAATGATGAGGTCGAACCGGTCACTGCGGGCCAGCTCCACGGCGGCGGCGCCGTCATAGGCGCACTCCACCTGATAGCCCTCATTCTCCAGGTTGAACTTCATTCCCTTTACCAACAGCTTCTCGTCGTCAACAACCAATATTTTCAAGGCAGTGCCCATCCTTTCCGTTTTTTCAATCAATTCACCGTGATGCGGCCCTCCAGGTCGGCAAATTTTCCCTCGCCGATGCCGTCCACCTCCATGATCTCCTCTACGGAGGTAAAGGGGCCGTTGGCCTCCCGGTATGCCACGATCCGCTCCGCCAGCTTCTCCCCGATGCCGGGCAGCTCCGTCAGTTCGGCTGCGGTAGCGGTGTTGAGGTCCAGCGGCGTGAAGTCCGGCGTCAGATCCTCCTGAGGCACCTCCGCCTCCGTGGTGACAGCCACGGTGTCCTCCTCCCCGGCGGACCGTGTGTCGTAGACATACAGCCCCGCCAGGACGCACAAAAACACCGCCGTGATCCCCAGCAGCAATTTTTCCGCTTTTGTCACATTTGTCTTTTCCCTCACGGTTGAACTCCCTGTGTTTTTTTGATATACTGGAATCCGTCGAAGCCGGTCGAAGATTTTGCCGGCTCCCCTTTTCCTACAAGTTCAGATTACTTTGGATTATAGCATAAATTGCAGGAGATAGATATGAAATTCAAGGGCTTTCTTTCCGTTTTTTTGGCTGTTTTGATTTTGATGGGCACCGCCGTCCCCTTCGCTGCGGCAGCGGAGGAGGAAGAGGATCCCTTTACCCTGGAGGATCCCAATATCCTGGCCAAGGCCGCGCTGCTGGTGGATGCCAAAACCGGCGCCGTGGTCTATGCCAAGGATGAGCACAAGGAACTCTATCCCGCCAGTCTTACCAAGATCATGACCGCCCTGCTGGTGCTGGAGGCGGTGGACAAGGGGGATCTCACCCTGGACCAGCCCATCACCGCCACGCAGTCCGCCATGTCCGGCCTCTCCGCTTACGGCAGCACCGCCGGCATCAAGGCCGGAGAGACCATGACGGTGGAGAACCTGCTCTACTGTATGCTGGTGGTCTCCGCCAACGAGGCCTGCAACATCCTGGCGGAGGCGGTGGCCGGATCCGTGGATGCCTTCGTGGACAAGATGAACGCCAAGGCGGAGGAGCTGGGCTGTGAGAACACCCACTTTGCCAACGCCAACGGCCTCCACGATCCCCAGCACTACACCTCCGCCTGGGATCTGTACCTCATCACCAAGGCCGCCATGGAATACCCGGAGTTCATGACCATCTGCGACACCGCCCAGGTCACCATCCCCGCCACCAACATGAGCGAGGAGCGGACTCTGTACACCACCAACTACCTGCTCTCCAACTGGCGGGTCATCGGCTACCGCAACACCGAGGCCCACGGCATCAAGACCGGCTCCACCGACGAGGCCGGCTACTGCCTGGTCTCCTCCGCCCAGCGGGGCAGCCTCTCCTTCATCAGCGTCATCCTGGGAGCCGAGCGGGTGGAGGTAAACGGCGTAGGCGATGTGCGCAGCTTCTCCGAGACCACCCGGATGTTCAACTGGGGCTTCAAAAACTTCACCTACAAGACCGTGCTGGATGAGAACGAATTCCCCAAGGAGGTGGCGGTGACCCTCTCCAAGATCGACCATGTGGCCGTGCGTCCGGCGGAGGAAGTGGAAGTCCTGATGCCCAACGGGCTGGATCCGGCAGATCTCACCCGCACCGTGGAGCTCACCGCCAATCCCGTGGAAGCCCCTGTGTCCGCCGGTGATGTGCTGGGTACGCTGACCCTCAGCTATAACGACCAGGTCTATGCCACCGTGGATCTGCTGGCCCTCAACGATGTGGAGGCCTCCGGCTTTCTGACTTTCCTGCGGGATATGCAGGTCTTTTTCAGCGGCACCGCCGTGCGGATCGCACTGGTGGTGCTGGTGGTGCTCATTGCGGCACTGGTGCTCTGGAAGCTGACGGTGGGCCGCCGCCGCTATCGCTACGGCCGCAGCGTCAGCGGGCGGGGCCGCAGCTCCTACCGGGGCCGCCGCAGAAGATAACCAAAAAACGAGACCGTCCGGTTGGGACGGTCTCGTTTTTTCTCACAGATAGCATACCAGCTCAGAGAGGGGCTTGCGGTCTGTGTGGAGGCGGGAGGGATGAGCGCCTTCCGCCGGGTAGCCCATAGGCAGCAGGGCGATGGGCTCCAGGCCCGCCATCTCCGGGAAAGCCGCTTTCAGCTTCTCCGGGTCGAACATTCCCACATAGGTGGTACCCAGGCCCAGATCCGCCGCCTGAAGCATCATCTGGGTGGCGGCGATAGCAGCGTCGATCTCACCGTGGTTCTTGCCGTCGCCCTCCCGAACCCAGGCAGCAGCGGGGGCATAGGCCACCGCCAGGATCACCGGGGGATGGAAGTGGCTGCCCATGCAGGCATCCGCCTTTTCCAGGGCCTCGGGGCTCTGGATCACGAAAAAGCGCTGGGGCTGGTTGTTGTGGGCAGTGGGGGCTTCGCGTCCGGCCTCCAGAACGGCGGTGATTTTCTCCGCCTCCACGGGGCGGTCGCTGAATTTGCGCAGAGAATACCGCTCCGCGGACAGTTGTGCAAACTCCATGGGGTTCTCCTTCTTTCTTGTTTGATTACCCCCGGATTGTACCACAACCTGCCAGTGAGCGCAATCCCCCTCAGCCCTGAGACGTGCTGCCCTGCCAGTTGCCGTCCTGCAAAATGGCCTCGCAGAGTTTGCGCCGCTCCACATCGTAGAATTCCATGAACTTCAGGGAGTAGATGTCCGCCACGATGTAGCGGTCCCGGCCCTCTTGGTAGATGGTAAGGTAGTTGTTGCCCACCTCGTAGAGGATTCCCTCCCAGGACACCATGCTCTGGGTCCCCACCAGGAAAGTGGCCACAATGTAGGTACCGATATTTTGGGAGAGCATGGCATTGAGTGAGCCCTTATAGGCCTCGGACACCGTGGTGGGGGACTCCACTACCTCCGCCGGCAGGCGGTTGTGCATATCCAGCTGTCCGCCGCTGAGCTGCGAGGTGCCCCGGACTCCGCTGCTTCGCCCCGCCGTCCGGGGCATGCTGATCTCCCGGCTCCAGTCGGGAACCGCGCTGTGTGTCATGGGTTCCATGGGGGCAGTCACCGGAGCGGCCTGCCCAGAGGCGGGAACGGCATCGGAACGGCTGGTACGGTCTTGCTGAAACTGAAACATAAAAACCCTCCTTGCGCCCAACTGGCGCCAAAATGATCCGGATACTCCGGCCCGGACGCCCTCTCAGGTTTTGTAGTAGGCATCCGTGGGATTGTAGAAGCAGTGGTCCCCGATGCGGGTCTGCCAGTAGCCCACGCCTGAGGGGAACTGGGAGCGGCACTGGGGACCGAAGGGGTTGTAGAACCAAAGGGACTCCGCCACGTCCGGCAGGCGGTTTCCGGCAATGGCCCAGTCTGCTATGTCATAATGGATCTGCTCCGGGCGCATATTGTAAATATTCTGGGGGTTGTAGACCCCGTTTTCCGTTTCGCTGGCACAGACGAACTGTCCCGGCTGGAAGATGATGTTGCGGATGCTGCCCTTGCCCACCCGGGCATACTCGCCGCCCACCGCGTTGACGCGGTTCATCACCACTCCCGCCACCGCCTTCATTCCGTTTTCGCCCTCTCCTCCCGCCTCGCACTCGATGAGGCGGGCCAGCAGCTCCCTGTCGGAATATGCCATATTCGGTCATCACTCCTTTGCGGCGGCTCCTGATACCAACACGCACTCCAGTTTATGCACCCGGCGGCGCCGGTGTGCCCGGCCACAATTCCAAAAGGCGCAAAAAGAGGCCGCCGGATGATTCCGGCGGCCTCTTGGGCACTTATTCCTTTGCGGTTCCACGCTGCTCGGCAATGGCCTGGCGGAACATCTCCTCCGTCTGGAGGATGGAGTTTTCCAGGCTGTACTGGTCGGCGTGGTCAGCATAGCGGTGTTCCATCTCCACCCGCTCCTGGGGATGTTCGATCCAGTAGTCGATGCGCTCCGCCAGGGCGTCGCTGTCCCCGGCCGGGAAGAGGCTCCGCTCATCCAGGGCAAACTGGGGGGTGGCGGAGCGGGGCGAGTCGGCGATCACCGGCACCAGACCGCAGGCAAAGGCCTCCATACAGCTCATGGCCTCGATCTCCGCGTCGGAGGTGTGGACATACAGATCCGCCATGTGCAAGAGCTCTATGAGCCGCTTGGGCTCGAAAAAGTCCATGACGATGGGGTTGGGGAGCTTCTCCGCCAGGCGGCGGTACTTCTTCTCCAGGGGTCCCTTGCCCGGGAGGATCACCTGGATCTCCTTGGCGTGGCGGCACTTGGCCGCCGCCTCGATGAGGACGTCCTGGCGCTTTTCCCCGGCGTACCGGCCCACCATCAGCACGTTGAAAAAGCCCTCCATCCACGGCTCCTTGGGGCGCTTTTCATAGAAATACTCCGGGCTGATGCCGTTGGAGATCACATGGAGCTGGGCGGTGTAGCCGTGGTCGCGCAGCTGCTGGGCGATCATGTTGCTGGGGCAGTGGATGTGGGTGAAGCGGTTGAAAAAGCTGTCCCGGAAGCGGTTATAAACGAAGTCGTTGACCCGGCGGCTGTTGCCCAGGTGCAGGGTGAAGGTGATGTTCTCCGGCTGGCAGTGGAAAGCCGCCGTGTGGGGAATGCCCAGCTTTTCCACATGCTTGAGGCCCATGACCCCCAGGGGGGAGGGCATCATGAAGTGCACCACGTCCGCCCAGGCTGCCGCCTTTTCAAAAACATGGCGGTTGGGGATGGCCAGGCGCATGCCCTGGCTGGTGATGAGGTGCTCCACAATGGGGAAAAACTTCATCTGGCGCACGGCGTATTTATAGTCCGCAGGCTTTCCCGTAGCAATGACCCGCACCTGGTTGCCGTGGGCCTGGAGTGCCTGGGCAAACCGCCGGGCGCTGATGGTAGTGCCGTTATTGGCGTCGTCAAACTGGTCGATGACCAACACGATCTTCATAGGATCAAACCGCCTCTCCCTCTCTTTGCAGCGCTTGCATCCGGAGCCTTCAGCTCCGGGCCTCCTGTTCCAGGGCCTTCTCCAGTCCCCGGGCGAACTGATCCGGGCAGGAGGTGGCCTTGAAGCCGCAGCGGATCCCCTTGAGGCGGCGGATGGCCTCCTGGGCGGGCATCCCCTGCACCAGCGTGGCAATGCCCTGGAGGTTGCCGCTGCAGCCTCCCAGCACGTCCAGCTTGCGGATGATGCCCTGCTCGTCCACATCTACCTGCATTTCCTGAGAGCAGACCCCCTGGGGACGGAATGTATATACCATGGTATTCTTCTCCTTTTTTCTGTAAACTTCCAGGCCGAAAAGCAGCGTGCCGAAGAGCTTTCGGCACGCCCGCAACCATACCGGCTCCCGGGGGGCAGCCCCGGCGCCGGGTCAATTTCAGTATTTTAGAATACCATGTTCCGTCAAAAAAGGCAAGCGCCGGTTTTGCCCGGCGCTTGAAACTAACAGGATCTTAACCAGTCTCCATCTCAGGCCTGGCGCCCGGACTGCATCCGCTGCTCCAGCACCAGCCGGTCGGCGATCATGGCGATGAATTCGGAGTTGGTGGGCTTGCCCTTGGCGTTGGAGACGGTATAGCCGAAGAACTTCTGCAGCGTCTCCAGGTCACCCCGGTCCCAGGCCACTTCGATGGCGTGGCGGATGGCCCGCTCCACCCTGGAGGGTGTGGTGCCGAAGCGCTTGGCCACCTCCGGATAGAGGACCTTGGTCACAGCGTTGATGACCTCCATATTGCCCACGGTGATGATGATGGCCTCCCGCAGGTACTGATAGCCCTTGATATGGGCGGGCACGCCGATCTCATGAATGATGGACGTCACCAGATTTTTCAGCTCCGCGGGGGACTGAACCGGCTCCGGCGCCCGGCCCACCGCCGCGTGCATCCGCTCCAGCAGGGCCTCCGCCGTGCAGGGCTTGGTGAGGAAGTAATACGCGCCCAGATCCCGGGCCTCCGCCACCACCCGCTCGTTGCAGAAGGCGGAGAGCAGCAGCACCTGGGGCGGCTGCCCCTCCCGAAGCTCCAGCTCCTTCATGATCCCCAGGCCGTCCAGCCCGGGAAGCACGGTATCCATCACCACCAGGTCCGGTTTTTCCTGCCGGATCCTGCGCAGGGCCTCCGCGCCGTCCCCCACGGCGCCTATGACGGTAAACGCCTCGTCCCCGTCGATGGCCTCCTGCAGCATCGTACGAAATTCCTCATTGGCATCTGCCAGAAATACCCGTTTCCTGTTGTCCATATCTTCCTATCCTTTTCCAAGATTTTAAGATTGACTGACGGGGGAACATGCACCATCCCCCATTGCGACGGATTCATGAAGCTTCAAATCACGTTTTCTATAAATTACCATAAACGGACAGCCTTTGCAACGGGAAACTGTAAATTAATTCCAAAAATCATTCGACATATTTCTTGATTTATCCGTCTTTTTCTGTATTGTAACCGTTTTTATCACATATTTATCCGAAAAAAATGTCAAATTTATGGACACCTGGGAACAAATGTTCCCAGGTGTCCGCCTCTTATGCCGCCGGATTACCGGTCAAACCGCCGGCGGAGAGCATAGTTTCAAGGAAAATTCCATATCCTTTGGTAGGATCGTTCAGCAAAACATGGGTCACAGCGCCCACAAATTTTCCGTTTTGCAGAATGGGGCTGCCGGACATGCCCTGGACGATGCCGCCGGTGATCTCCAGTAGCTCCGGGTCGGTGACGGAGATCAGCATTTCCCGGCCGTCCCCGTTATCTAGCAGCTTGAGGATCTCGATGTCGTATTCCTTCACCTGATCCCCCTCCACATTGGCAAGAATTGTGGCAGCGCCGGTCTGCACCTCGTCAGGAGACGCCACCGGCATGGGCTCTCCCAGCTCCTCCAGCTCCCCGCCGGCGGCCATGGTGCCGAAGATGCCGGCGGTGGTATTGGCGCTGAGCTGGCCCAGCTCGCAGGTCAGGTCAAAGTCCCCCCGCAGTTCGCCCGCCTGGCCCACGGTACCGGGATTCACCGCTTTTACCGTGGAGGGCAGCACAGAGCCGGAGGCAAAGGGCATCAGAAGGGCTGTATCCGTATCGGTGATGCCGTGGCCCAGGGCGCCGAAAGCCCCGGTCTCGGGATCGTAGAAGGTGACGGTGCCGATGCCCGCCATGGAGTCTCGGATCCAGGCACCGATGGCGTAAGCGCCCTGTTCATTCTGTTCCGGCGCCACCGAAAGCGTTAGATTCTGTCCGTCCCGGCGCACCTGCAGGTCTGTGGACGCATCCTGGTTCCCCTGCAGCAGGGACTGGAACTGCTCCGTGGACTCCACGCCCACGCCGCCGCAGCGGACAATGACGTCTCCGGTCTGCAAGCCGCAGTCTCGGGCAGGGGTATCCCCCTCAGTGAGCTTCACCACCAGAACGCCTCTGGAAAACAATTTAATGCCCACCGTGTGGCCCACCGGAACCAACATCTTTGTGGAAGCGGATTGCCCGGCGTCCGCGCTCACGTCGGCCGCACGGGCCGGCATGGAGGCGCACAGCGCCAGGGCCAGAAGGACTGCCGCGCCGCCCCGCAGCAGTCCCCGCGCTTTTTGAAAAATTTCATACATGGAACCACCCCTTTCCAAATAACAGCCGGCAGTCGCTCTCACGTGCCGGCGTGATTATCCTCTGCGGAAAGGCGCCGTTCCACCCATGCAAAAACCTCCAGCGAACCCATGGCAGTCTCTGGCGGATGGCCAGGTTTGGGGCATGCAAAAGACCCCGCAGGTAAAAACCCGCGGGGTCTTCCAAAAATTTTTAATCGCGCTTGTTGAAGATCTTGAAGATCTCCTCAAAGGGGTCATCCTCCGCCTCCTGGGGCTTGACCTCCTCGGCATCCAGGGGCACGGGCTCCGGCACGGCGGAACCGTGGCCCTGCTGTGCCTGCTCGCCGCCTGCCTTGGGCAGGGTAGTGGAAGCGGGTGTCTTGTCGAAGCCGGTGGCAATAACGGTGACCCGGATCTCGTCGTCCATGGTCTCGTCGAAGGTGGCGCCGAAGATGGTGAGGGCATCGGGATGTACCGCCGCCTGCACCAGGGAGGCAGCCTGCTCCACTTCCTCCAATCCGATGTCCATGGAGCCGGTGACGTTGATGAGGACGCCCTTGGCTCCCTCGATGGAGGTCTCCAGCAGCGGGCTGGAGATGGCCATGCGGGCGGCCTCCTCGGCCTTGCCCTTGCCGGCGGCCCGGCCCACGCCCATGTGGGCCATGCCGGCGTTTTTCATGATGGCGGTAACGTCGGCAAAGTCCAGGTTGATGAAGCCGGTGTCCCGGATCAGGTCGGAGATGGACTGCACCGCCTGGCGCAGCACATCGTCGGCAATCTCAAAGGCATTGGCAAAGGTGATCTTCTGATCGGTGGCGTGCTTGAGGCGCTCATTGGGGATGATGACCAGGGAGTCCACCTTGTCCTTGAGCTCGGCGATGCCGGCCTCCGCCTGCTGCATGCGGCGGCGGCCCTCAAAGCCGAAGGGCTTGGTGACCACAGCCACCGTGAGGATATCCATTTCCTTGGCGATCTCCGCCACAATGGGCGCGCCGCCGGTGCCGGTGCCGCCGCCCATGCCGGCGGTGATGAACACCATATCGGTATCCTCCAGGGCCTTGGCGATCTGGTTGCGGCTCTCCTCGGCGGACTTGCGGCCCACCTCGGGATCGGAGCCGGCGCCCTGTCCGTGGGTAAGCTTTTCACCGATCTGGATCTTATAAGTGGCGCTGGACACGTTCAGCGCCTGCTTGTCGGTATTCACCGCCACAAACTCCACGCCCTTGGTCCCAGAGCGAACCATGCGGTTGACGACGTTGTTGCCGCCGCCGCCCACGCCGATGACTTTAATATTGACAACGGTATCGGGACCGGTCTCCAATCCAAATGCCATAGTGGTGCCTCCTACTATCATTTGTGCAAAGGGGCGCCGCCGCCCCTGAAATTTCGCAAGATGCTGTGGTTGCGGATTTAGTTTATTGTATGACACTTTTCCGTCACGGTCAAGGGCTCCGGCGGGTTTTCCACGGGTTTTTTACAAAGAATCTCCCCGCCCCTCAGGGGAAGCGCCCCCGTCCGTCAATTTCCGATAAAATGCACGCTGCCGTCGTCCCAGGTCAGCTCGATGGTGCCCGTCTCGTTGGTCTCCAGTTTTTCGATGGTCTTGAGCAGAGCCCGGATGTCCCGGCTATAGTCGGTGTGGTAGTGCATCTCCACCTGGAAGCGTCCGGCGTAGTCCATGGTCAGGACATCCGCCTCCCCCAGATGCACGGCGTCCACCTGGTCCATCAGCCCCTCCTGATCCAGCTGGCCCAGCAGCGAGAGCAGACTCTCCTGCTTTCTGGCGTACTCCGTCCCCAAAGCCAGGGAGCTCCCCACGGAGGGGGAGAGCAGGGTGCAGCCGTCGATGATGGGATACTGGTCGGCAGCGGCGGCGGCCTTGCGGTCCACGATCTTGCCGGTGGGGCTCACCAGCCAGGCGTTATTCTCCTGCACCACCGCCAGCACAGCGGAGCACTCCTGTACCTCCACCAGCAGCGTGTCCGGCAGCTTGCGATTGATGCGGATGGTCTCGATATAGGGCAGCTCCCCGATGATCTGGTTGGCCACGTCGTACTTATTGAGCAAAAACAGATTGTCGCCGGTCTGGATGCCGGAGGCGTCCAGAATCTGCTGCTGGGTATAGCGCTGCTGCCCTGACACCACCACGGTGTTCACCCGGAAAAAGAGGGTCAGGGCCGCCACGATGGCACCGCAGATCACCAGCATGGACAGCAGCTTATAGAGGAAGCTGAGGCTCCCTCTTCTGCGACGTCCGGAATGTCTGCGTCTTGCCATGATCGTCTACTCCTAATTCTCGTCTGTTTCCTGGCGGATCACGTCCGCTCCCAGTGCCCGCAGGTCCCGGGCGATATCCTCATAGCCCCGGTCAATGTGGTGGAGAGCTCCCACCCGGGTGACACCTTCCGCCCCCAGGGCCGCCACGCACAGCGCCGCACCGCCCCGCAGGTCCGTGGACCGCACGGAGGCCCCGTGGAGCACCGGCGTGCCGAAGACCACCGCCGTGGGGCCCGACACCCGGATCCGGGCGCCCATGCGGGCCATCTCATCCACATGGCGGTAGCGGCTCTCAAAGATCCGCTCTTCAAATACGCTCACGCCCCGGCAGCGCAGCAGCGCGGCCATCAGCACCGCCTGGGCGTCGGTGGGGAAGCCGGGATAGGGTGCCGTGCGCACAGGCCCAACGCCTCCCAGCCGTCCCCGGCAGCGGCAGGCGATTCCTCCGCCGTCTGCCGTGACGGTGCAGCCCGCCTGGCGCAGAAGGTCGGTGAGGGTGGCCAGGTGGTCTTCCCGGGCCCGGCGCAGGTACACCTCTCCTCCGGCAGCTCCCGCCGCGCAGAGATAAGTAGCCGCTACGATGCGGTCAGGCATGCATCGGTAAGTACACCCGTGCATGGGCGCGCCCCCCTCCACCCGCACAGTGGAGCTGCCCGCTCCCCGGACCCGGGCGCCGCAGGCGTTGAGGAAGTTCTGCAGATCCTCGATCTCCGGCTCCCGGGCGGCGTTGGAGATGACGGTGGTACCCTCTGCGGCGCAGCCCGCCAGCATCAGATTCTCCGTGGCCCCCACGGAGGGCAGGCCCAGCACGATCTCGCTTCCCCGCAGCCGGGGCGCCGTACAGTGGAGGAAGCCCCCCTCCTCCCGGATGGCCGCCCCCAGCTGCCTGAGGCCCTGCAAGTGCAGGTCGATGGGCCGGGGGCCCAGCTCGCAGCCGCCTGGGTAGCTGAGCTCCGCCCGGCCCCACCGGCCCAGAACGGCTCCCAGAAAAATGGCGGAGGAGCGCATCCGGCGCATCAGCTCCTCGGAGATGGCACACCCGTCCATGGAGGCGGTGTCCACCACCAGACTGTCCCCCTCCCACCGGGCGATGCAGCCTAAGTACCGCAAGATGGCAATGGAGGCGTCCACATCCCGCAGCCGGGGGCAGCCCTCCAGCACCACCTGGCCTCTTGCCAGCAGTGTGGCCGCCAGGATGGGCAGCACGCTGTTCTTGGCTCCCTGGATGGGAACCTCCCCCCCCAGGGGGCGGCCGCCGGTGATCAATAGCTCGCTCATAACGATCCCTCCACGCAAGAATGGTTCAACAGTCCATCCTATGGAGGGAAAAGGCGTGTGGTTACCCGGAGATCTCCAGGATCAGCTGCAAAATCCGCTCCGCCGCGTCCCGGATCCCCAGGGAGGCCATGGCTGTTTCCATGGAAGATCGCCGGGTTTCGTCATGGAGGATGCCGCAGGCGATCCGGAAGAGCTCCTGGCCGGAGGAATCCGCCTCCAGCACCACGGCGGCGCCCCCCGCCTGCTCCAGCACCCGGGCGTTTTTCTCCTGGTGGTTATTGGTGACGTAGGGAGAGGGCACCATCAGTGCCGGGACGCCCAGGGCCGTCAGCTCGCTGATGGTGGAGGCCCCCGCCCGGCAGATCACCAGATCCGCCGCCCGCATCACCGGGGCCATGTCGTAGATATACTCCCGCATCTCCAAGGCCGGATGGGCGGCAAGATCCACCCCCTTTTCCGCCAGCAGCTGCCGCATCATTTCATAACCGGAGGCTCCGGCGGCGTGGATGTGGTGGAAGGGCTCCCCCGCCGCCTCCAGCGCCAGGAAATCCGCCATCTGCCGGTTCATGCCGGAGGCCCCCAAAGAGCCCCAGAAGGAGACGATGAGAGGCCGGCCGTCGTCCAGGCCCAGCTTGCGCTTGGCCTCCTCTTTGGTGAGCTGGAAGAAGTCCTCCCGCACCGGCGTACCGGTGACGATGACCTTGTCCGGGTGGCGGTAAAAGGCCCGGCAGGCCTCAAAGCCCACCATGACCCGGTTTGCGTAGGGTTCCAGCATCCTGGTGGTGAGGCCGGGGACCATGTTGGACTCGTGGACCGCCGTGGGGATCCCGGCCTTGGCCGCCGCCTTCACCATCGGGTAGCTGGCGTAGCCGCCGGTACCGATGACGGCCCGGGGCTGAAATTCCTTCAAAATGGCCCGGGCCTCGTGAGGGGCCCGCACCAGATTGGCCGCGGAAATGAAGTTATGCCGGATCTCCGCCGGACGCATGGAGCGGTGGAAGCTGGAAATATGGACCGTCTCAAAGGGGTAACCCGCCTTGGGCACCAGGTCCTTTTCCAGGCCCCGCTCCGCTCCCACGAACAAAAACTCCGCCTCCGGATCCCGCTCCCCCAGAAGCTGGGCCAGGGCGATGGCGGGGTTCACATGCCCCGCCGTGCCGCCGCAGGTAAAGATCCAGCGGTGTGGATTTCTCTCCAATGTTGCCATGTCTCCCGTTCCTTTCCCGGCGCTATCCGGCCTTGGTGGGCCGCATCTGCCGCGACACCGACAGCACGATGCCCATTTCCGCCAGCTGCATGGAAAGGGCCGTGCCGCCGTAGCTGAAAAACGGCAGTGAGATACCGGTGGTGGGCAGAAGGCCCGTCACCACGCCGATGTTCAAGAAGGTCTGCAGTGCAATGAGGGTGATGATACCCACCACCATGAGGCTGCCGAAGCGGTCCCGGGCGTGGAGGGCGATCCAGTAGCCCCGGAGGATCAGCGCCGCAAAGAGCAGCATGATGATGCCGGCGCCGATGAGGCCCAGCTCCTCGCAGACGATGGCGAAGATGAAGTCGTTGTGCTCCTCCGGCAAAAACATGAACTTCTGGCGGCTCTTGCCCAGGCCCACCCCCAGAAGGCCTCCTGAACCGATGGAGAGGAGGCTCTGGGAGAGCTGGTAACCGGATCCCTGGGCATCCTCCCAGGGATCCAGCCAGTAGGTGATGCGGGAAGCGTTGTATCCAATCACGAACAGCACGAAATACATCATGGCCGCCGCTGCCCCCAGGGCGCCGCCCACCCAGGCCCAGTTGATGCCGCCCACCAGCATGATGACGGCACCGGCGCCCATGATCAGGATGGCACCGGAGAGGTGGGGCTCCAGCAGCACCAGTCCGCCCACCAGCATCAGCAGCAGGGCGTAGGGCAAAATACCGTAGCGGAAGGTGTGCATCTTATCCTTCTTCTTGGAGATACTGTCGGCGAAATACAGCACGATGGCCACCTTGGCGATCTCCGAAGGCTGGAAGGTCAAAAGCTCGCCGACGCCCAGCCAGCGCCGGGCGTTGTTGCGCACCAGGCCAATGCCGGGGATCAATACCAGGGCCAGCAGCACCACCGTCACAAAGAGGGCGGGCTTTGCCAGGGCCCGGAAGCGCTGGTAGTTGATCTTGCCGATAAAGAGCATGGCCGCCACACCCATGATGGCAAAGACCCCTTGGCGGGTGAAGTAGTGGGTGGGGTCGTCGGTCTCATAGTAGGCGGAGGGGAAACTGGCGGAGAGCAGCATCACAAGGCCGATGGCCGTCAGCAGCAGCACCAGCAGCAAAAAGGGCAGATCCACGGGGCCTTTTGCCAGTTCCCGGCTCTGCTGCTCCATCTCCCGCTGGTGGTCCCGGCGGCGCTGGCGCTCCAGGGCTTCCTCCCGGGACAGGGGACGCCGGCGGGGCCGCTGGGACGCGGGTCTTTGCTGTGCCGGGCGGCGCCGGTTGGCGGGTGTCGTCCTGGTCATATCTGCTCCCTCCTTTCCCTGAAATCACATGGTCAATGGGCCTTAGAACCGCCCCTGCACGCCGATGTACGCCAGCACGCAGAAGAGGAAGGTCACCGTGGAGAACACCGCCACCAGCTTTGCCTCACTCCAGCCGGAGAGCTCCAGATGGTGGTGCAGCGGCGCCATTTTGAAAAAGCGCTTGCCATGGGTGGCTTTGAAATAGGTCACCTGGATGATATCGGACATGGTCTCTGCAATGTAGATGATGCCCACGGGGATCAAAATCAGGGGCATGTCGAAGGCAAAGCCCAACGCCGCCACGGCACCCCCCAGGAAGAGGCTGCCGGTATCCCCCATGAAGGTCTTGGCGGGGTGGTGGTTATAGACGAAGAACGCCGCCAGTCCTCCCAGCAGGGCGGAGGAGAACACACCCAAGGTGGTGTACTTCCACAGCGCCGCCACGGACACAAAGAAGGCCGCCACCACAAAGGTGACGCTGCAGGCCAGGCCGTCGATGCCGTCGGTGAGGTTCACGGCGTTGACACAGCCTACAATGACGAAGGCCGCGAAGATCAGGTACAGGATCCAGTTGACCTGCACCGTGGTGTTGACAAAGGGGATGTAGAGGTGGTTGGTCAAAAGCCCCTCGTAGCGCATGAGTACCAGGAACACCACCGCTGCCGCCAGCTGCAAAATGAACTTCTGCCGGGCGGTGAGGCCCTCGTTTTGGTGTTGGCGCACCTTGCGGTAATCATCCACAAAGCCGATGAGGCCGAAGCACAGAGCGAAGAGGTACACGTAGAGGTGTACGAAGTCGCCGGAGAGCATCTGCCCCCACCCGGCGGCGAACACCGCCACGCCGGTGCCGATGATGAACATGATGCCGCCCATGGTGGGGGTGCCCGCCTTGGACATGTGCCAGGTGGGGCCGTCCGCCCGGATCTCCTGGCCGGCTTTGAGCTTGCGCAGCTCCGGAATCAAAAACTTACCGATGAGCAGCGTCAGCACAAAGCTGATCGCCACCGCCAACAGCGTTTCAGACATAGTCTCTCTCCTCCACAATTACGCCGGACACACACCGGCCTTTGGTACGTATTTGGGGAAACTCCCGGCGATCACTTGCCCGCCAGGTAGTCCGCCACGATCTCCCGCTCATCCATGTGGTGCTTCACATGATTGATCTCCTGATAAGTTTCGTGGCCCTTGCCGCACAGGGCAATGACGTCCCCGCTTTGGGCATGGTCCAGCGCCCAGTGGATGGCCTCCACCCGGTCCTCGATGACCACATAGGGCGTCTTGCTGCCCTCCAGTCCCGGCAGGATGTCGGCGATGATATCGGCTGGCTTCTCCGTGCGGGGGTTGTCGGAGGTCACCACCACGAAGTCCGCGATGTCCGCGGCGATCCTTCCCATCTTGGGGCGCTTGGTCTTATCCCGGTCGCCGCCGCAGCCGAAGAGGGCGATGGTGCGGCCCTTGGCAAAGCCCTTGACGCTGGTGAGGACGTTCTCCAGCCCGTCGGGGCTGTGGGCGTAGTCGATGAGGACGGTATAGTCCTTGCCGGGGGTGGGTACCACCTCCACCCGGCCCTTGACGTGGGGCACGCGGGAGAGGGCGTCGGCGCTCTTTTCCAGGGAAATCCCCAGGGCCAGGGCCGCCCCCAGCACATCCAGGGTATTATATACCATAAATCCGCCGGGAATGCCAACGGATACTGCCGCCCGCTTTTCCGCCGTCACCGCGTCGAAGGTGATGCCCTCGGAACCCAGGTGGATGTTCTCCGCCCGCAGGTCCGCCTCCGCCTTCTCCCCGTAGGAGAACTTGCGGCAGGTGGCGTTTTGCATCAGCCGGGGCGCCCAGGGGTCGTCGGCGTTGTACACGCCCACGTCGCACCGGGAGAACAGCAGCGCCTTGGCATCGCAGTAGGCCTCCATGGTCTTGTGGAAGTCCAGGTGATCCTGGGTGAGGTTGGTGAAGATGCCCACGGCGTAGTGTACGCCGTACACCCGGTCCAGCACCAGGGCGTGGGAGGAGACCTCCATTACCACGTGAGTGCAGCCTGCATCCCGCATTTGGGCAAAGAGGGCCTGGAGCTCAAAGGACTCCGGCGTGGTGCGCTCCGTGGGGATCACCTGGGTGCCGATCATGTTCTGGTTGGTGCCGATGAGGCCCACCTTGGCCCCCGCCTCCTGCTCCAGAATGGCCTTGAGGAGGTAGGTGGTGGTGGTCTTGCCGTTGGTGCCTGTGACGGCCACCATGGTCATGCTGTCCGCCGGATGGCCGAAGAAGTTGGCCCCCAGCACCGCCAGGGCCCGGCGGGAATTTTCCACCACCACGCAGGGCACGGCCTCCGCCGGGGCGTGCTCACACAGCACCGCCGCCGCGCCGGCAGCCACGGCCTTGCCGATGTAGGCATGGCCGTCGGTGGCGAAGCCCGTCATGGCCACGAACAGATCCCCAGGCTTGGTGGTTCGGGAGTCGTAGCTGACACCGGTGATCTCCATTTGGGGATCTGCCGTGGTGGAGAGAACGGGAATATCCCGCAGCAAGTCTTGAAGTTTCATCCGTACACGCTCCTTGTCACATTGCAAAGGTGGGGCAGGTCTCCGCCTGCCCGTCAGGCTCCATTATAGCCGGGAAAAAACGCAGAGTATACGGCGCAGACTGCCCTGTTCCTTGCAAAACCTGCCCTCAGTCCGCGCTGGAGGACTGGCTGCCCATCTGCACGGTGATGACGGTACCCGCCTTTACCTGGGTGCCCGGGGAGGTGTCCTGGCTGATGGCATAGACATTGCCCGAGCTGGAGGAAGTGGCACCGGTGACCTTCATGATGAGCCCCGCGTTGGTGATGGCCTCGTTGGCCGCCGCCGCGGACTTGCCCACCACGTTGGGAACCGTACAGGGTGTGTCGGGTTTCTCCGCCCCCAGGTAGAGCACAATGGTGGCGTTGCTGGGTACGATGGCGCCGCCTACGGGGGTCTGGTCCGTGACGGTGGCCCCGTTGCCCACGGTGCGGACGCTGAATCCTATGGAAGTAAGCTTCTCCTTGGCGTCTTCCAGGGACTTGCCCACCACATTGGGCACGGTGGTCTCCGCGGCGGCCAGATCCTGGGAGGTGTAGTCCGGCTCCACCCCCAGGATGGGCAGGATCTCACTCATGATCTGGCTGGCGGTGGGAGCCACCATGTTGCCGCCGGAGGGATAGGTTCCGGTGGTACGGCTGGGGGTATCCATGGTGATGAGCATGATGTACTGGGGATCGTCCGCCGGGGCAAAGCACATGAAGGAGACCACGATGTCGCCCTTGGGGTTGCTGGCGGTCTTGGAGCCGGTCTTGTCGGCGGTACCGGTCTTGCCGCCGATGCGGTAGCCCGCCACCTGGCCGTTGCGGCCGGTACCGGAGGAGACCACGTACTCCAGGCACTCCCGGACCTTGGCGGAGGTCTCCTCGCTGATGACCTGGCGCACCGGGGTGCTCTCGTGCTGGCTGATGATGTTGCCGTCATCGTCCAGGATCTGATCCACCAGATAGGGGGTATACAGGTAGCCGCCGTTGATGGTGGCCGCCTGGGCCCGGATCAGCTGCAGGGGCGTGATGTTGAAGGTCTGGCCGAAGGAGTAGGAGGCCAGGGACACCACGTTGGAGTTGAAGTCCTTCTCCGAGGCGAAGATGCCCCCGGAGACCTCCGCCGGCAGATCCACGCCGGTGGACTCCATGAAGCCGAAGGACTTGAGATACTGGTAATAAGTCTGGGTGCCGATCTTGAGGCCCATGGTAATAAAGGCCGGGTTGCAGGAGTTGCTGGTGGCGGTTTTCAGATCCTGCACACCGTGGCCGGAGTGGTTGGAGCAGTAGATGGGCTTGTTCCAGCCCTGAACCCTGATGGACCCGTTGCAGGTGAAGGTGGTGTTCATGGTCACCTTCCCCTCCTCCAGGGCGGTGGCCAGGGTCACAGGCTTGAAGGTGGAGCCGGGCTCGTAGGTATCCTGATAGCACTTGTTGCGCCACTGCTTGAGCTGGGCGGCTCCCAGGGCTTCGTTATATTCTTTGGAGCCCTCCGTAAGGCCCTCCAGCGTGGCCAGGAGCTTTTCGTCGGTGACGGTGCTGTAATCGTTGGGATCGTAATTGGGGTAAGAGGCCATGGCCACGATGGCGCCGGTGTTGACGTCCATGACGATGCCGGTGGCACCGTTTTTGGCGTCGAACTTCTTCACCATGCTCTCGATGCCCTTTTCCAGGTAATACTGGACATTGACATCCAGGGTCAGCACCAGGTTGCCGCCGTTTTCCGCGTCGTAATACTGCTCATAGTTAAAGAGCAGGGGCTGATTGTAGTTGTTCTTGGCTGTGACCGTCAGTCCGGCGGTGCCGGTGAGGACGCTGTCATACTGCGCCTCCAGGCCGTAGGCGCCGATGTTGTCGGCGTTGACGAAGCCCAGTACATTGGAGGCCAGGGAGCCGTAGCGGTAGTAGCGCTTGGTGTTGGGCCGCAGGAAAATGCCCCGCAGGGACCGCTGCTGATCCTCCGGCACCGCGTTGCCCTCGTCGTCGATCTCGCCGTTGATAAAGCGGCGCACCTCGTCGGCCACGTCCTGCTCCGCCTTTTTCACCAGCTCCTGATACTGGGTCTCGGTCTTCTCCATCTTGGTGAGGATCGTCTCCTCATCCAGTCCCAGGATCCGGGAAAGGCCCCGGGCAATATAGCTCTGGTCCAGCACCTCCGGCGGGGTGTAGGACTCGCCCTTCTCCTCCGCCTCTTTCGCCGCTTCCTCGATGGCGTCCTCCTGGTCATCCACAAAGGCCTGGATCTCCAGGGGAGAGAGGAAGATCAGCTCCGCCGTGGCGGATTCCGCCAGAACGTTGCCGCCGCTGTCATAGATGGTGCCCCGGGAGGCGGTGACCACGGTGCTGGCCGTCTGCTGGGCCACCGCCTTTTCCTGCAGCTCCGCATGCTGGCGGATCTGCAGGTCGTAGAGCTTCCAGAAGAGGGCCAGGAATGTCACCACGCCCAGTAGGGACATGATCAGCACCGTCCGGCTTCGGATGACCTGATTGGCCCGCCGGGCGGCATCACTTTTTCTGCGAGGGTTGTTTGCCATGGTCTGTTCCTCCCCGCCGGGGCGCTTCCCCGGCAGCCGCAATATCAAAGCAAGGAGTAAGAAGCCACACCTTCTTACTCCTTACCGTCGTTCCATATATAGTGCGCTTTAATCGAAATATTCCACAACAGCGTAGATCCCGTGGTTCAAAGACGAGAGCAGCTGGCTGAAAAAGCCCGGCTCCTCCTGCTGGTAGACCACGGCGGTATCTCCGTCGGAGAGGTCGATGTAGCCGATCTGGCCGCTGGAGGGGCGGCTCATGCCGGCGGCCTCCGACGCCTCCTTCACGGCGTCCAGGTCGAACATCTGCTCATACTGGTTGGAAAGGTTCATGTTCTCCGTCTGCAGCGTGGCAAGCTGGCTCTGGAGCTCCACCGTCTCAGCGGAGAGCACCGTCAGCTGGATGTAGCTCATCAGCACCACCACCGCCAAAGCGGCCACGGCGCCGAAGCCCAGCACGGAGAGGACAGACACGTGCTGCCGCTGGCGCACCTGTACCTGAGAGACGCTGCGTACCCGGGGCTGTTCCGCTGCTTTTTCCTGCCGCCGGGGCAGCTCGCCGGCGTGGCGCAGCTCCCGCTCCCGCAGCTCCCGGTCCAGATCGTAAGCCAGATCGCCGTATACGGCGCTCCGGCTGTTATAGCGCAATTTTCCCGCCGCAGATGCCACAGCTGCTTCCTCCTCTGATCACACACTACTCAAAACAGCCTGCCGGAGAGCTTGTCCCCTTACAGGTCGAAATCATCACACTTTTCCGCCACCCGGAGCTTGGCGCTGCGGGCCCTGGGGTTCTCCTCCAGTTCCGCCGCTCCCGACACCACGGGCCGTCGGGTCAAAATCTTGATTTTGGGCTTCTTCCCGCACACGCACACCGGAAACTCCGGCGGGCAGGTGCACCCTTTCGCCATCTCCTGCAGCGTCCGCTTGACGATCCGGTCCTCCAGGGAGTGGAAGGTGATGACCGCCAGCCGGCCGCCGGGATTCAGCCCGTCCACCGCCGAGCGGAGCATGGGCTCCAGGGCGTCCAGCTCCCCGTTCACCGCGATGCGGATGGCCTGAAAGCTGCGCTTGGCCGGATGCTGCTTTTCCCGCAGGGCCGCAGGGGGCATGGCCCCCTTGATGATCTCCACCAGCTCCAGGGTGGTGGCAACGGGCGCCGTCTCCCGGGTACGGACGATGGCCTTTGCAATGGCGGGGGCGTAGCGCTCCTCGCCGTAATCGTAGAGGATCCGCCGCAGCTCCTCATAGCTCCAGGTGTTCACCACCTCGTAGGCGCTCAGGGGAGCGGAGCGGTCCATGCGCATGTCCAGCGGGGCGTCCTGCATGTAGGAAAAGCCCCGGCTGCCGTCGTCCAGCTGGGGGGACGACACCCCAAGGTCAAAGAGCATCCCGTCGGCGCCGGTCACCCCGGCCTGCCGCAGTACGCTCTCCAGTTCCGAAAAATTGCTGTGGACCAACGTCACGCGGTCCAGATACGGGGCCAGGCGCTCCTTGGCGGCGTCGATGGCCGCCATGTCCCGGTCGATGCAGATGAGCCGGCCGGTGGTCAACCGCTTTGCGATCTCCCGGGAGTGGCCCGCCCGTCCCAAAGTCCCGTCCACGTACACGCCGTCGGGCCGGATGGCCAGGGCGTCGATGCACTCGTGGAGCAGCACCGGCTTGTGTGTATATTCCATAGGCCCTTACCCCCGGCTGCGGCGCACCCGCGCCAGGGCGTCCATGGCGGCGGCCATGCCGTTGCTCTCCAGCAGGCTCTGCTCCCGCTCCTCCCAGGTCTGCTGGTCCCAGATCTCCGCGAAGGAGTTGAGGCCCACGATGGTGGCGGTCTTCTTGAGGCCCGCGTAAGCGCGCAGGTTGGCGGGGATCAGCACCCGCCCCTGGCCGTCCGGCTCGCACTGGACGGCGTTGGCATACAGCAGTGTCAGGGCCCGGGCCTCGGTATAGCTGAGGTCGTCCATCTCATCGGACATCTGCTCCCACTTGGCCTGGGGATAAATGGTCAGGCAGTGCTCGGCGCCGATGGTGATATAAAAGGTGTCTCCCAGGGCTTCCCGCATGGAGGAGGGGATCACAAGACGGCCCTTGGCGTCGATGCTGTTGTTGGACTTGCCCAGAAGCCTTGCCATGGCCGTATCCCCCCTTTGCCCGTTTTTTTGGGTCTGAATGGGGATTCTCTGACACTTTCCTGTCCCAATTACCCACAAATCCCCACCGCTTGATTTGAGTATAAGCGAATCACCCCTGGATTGCAAGGATTTTTTTCCTGGCTAAAATCCCCAAAACGGTGTAAAAAAGGGTGGTTTTGCGTCTAAAACAGCAAAATAAAACAGTCGTTCGATTCTCTCCGGCACGGTTTACGTAAAATAGGACGGAACCTTTGGCACAAGATATTGTGTCAAGGGTTCCGTCCTATTTAAATTCATCGCAAGATATGGGAATATTCCGAAAAGTTTCCCGTATTCTGTTGTAATTTTTCACAAAATTTTTGCCGCGTTTTCGGCAGGGAATTTCTTCCGGCGTCAGTCCTCCGGGTCGGAGGCCTCCTCCCGCCCGTCCAGCTTGTCCCGCTGCTCCTGCAGCTTGGCGGCGGAGGCGGTGCGGAAGCGCACCCGGGACTGCTTGACCTCGTCCAGAGCGGCCTGAACGGCCTCCTCCGTGCGGGCCAGGGCATCCTCGGCGTACTCGTTGGCCACCTGGCACAGCTGACGGGAGCGGTCCTCGGCCCGGGCGATGATCTGACGGGCCTTCTCCTTGGCGGCGTAGAGCACCTCGCTGTCAGAGACCTTGGTCTTGGCGTCCAGCTCCGCCTGGCGCATCATGCGGTCCACATCCCGCTTGGCCTCGTCCACAAATTTCTCCCGGGCGGCCAGCAGCTCCTGGGCCCGCTTGATCTCCACAGGCAGCTGGGCCCGCAGCTCGTCCAGAAGATCCAGCATTTCGTCCCGGTCCACCATGCTCATATTGGGCTTGAGGGCAGGGGATTTTGCATTTTCGATGTGCTCGTAGAGCATATCGATCAAACGACTCACATCATTGGCCATACCGACTCATCCTTCCTTCTTCTCCGTCATTTCGCGCACCAGGGGGATAATGGGCGCGGGCAGGTACCGTTCCAGCGGCTGATGGTAACGGATCATCTCCCGGACCATGGAGGAGCTGAAATGCTGATACTCCGCGCTGGCAGGCAGCAGCAGCGTCTCCAGTTGGGGATAGATGCCCCGGTTGATGAGGGCCAGCTGGTACTCCCCGTCGAAGTCCGAGGTGTTGCGCACCCCCCGGACGATAGCCGTGGCGTGATGGTCCACGGCGAAGTCCGCCAGGAGCCCCGGCCACAGCTCCGCCTCCACATTGGGAAGCTCCGCCACGGCGGTGCGCACCAGCAGGAGCTTCTGCTCCGGGGTAAACATCTGGCTCTTCTTCTCGGCGTTGGGACTGACACACACGCAGACCCTGTCAAAACAGGCAGCGGCCCGGCGGATAATATCCATATGCCCCAGTGTGATGGGGTCGAAGCTGCCTGAACAAATGGCTGTTCTCATGGGTGTTGCTCTCCGATTTCCTCGTTTGCGGCCCGGTGGATCACGGTCAGGCCGATCTTGCCGTACCGGTAAGTCCGATGGATCCGGTAGGGCGCGCATACCGGCGGCAGCGTCCGCTCCGCCGGATGTTCCGCCACAATTATACCATGCGGATTGAGAATGTCAAACGTTGTAAGATGCTCGATTGCAGGTTCCAGCAGTCCCGCCGCGTAGGGCGGATCCAGCAGCACGATGTCGAAGTGCTCCCGGAGGCTTTTCAGGTACTCCATGGAGTCCCCGGCCACCACCCGGGCCCGGTCCGTCAGCTCCGTCACCTTGAGGTTTTCCCGGATCAGCTTCACGGCGTCCGCCCGGCGGTCCACAAACACCGCCTGCGCCGCCCCCCGGGACAAACACTCAATGCCCAGCTGCCCGGTTCCGGCGAAGAGGTCCAGCACCCGGCGGCCCTCAAGGTCAAACTGGAGAATGCTGAACATGGCCTCCTTCACACGGTCTGTGGTGGGACGGGTCTCCATCCCCTCCAGCTCCCCGAGCCTGCGGCCCCTGGCCGTTCCGGTAATTACTCGCATCCCGCCTTCTCCTTTCTCTCCCTGCGCCGGCGCAGGAAGCCGGCGGCCAGATACAGCGCAAGGCCGCTCCATACAAATCCGAATAAAACCCCGTAGGCGGCGGTGAATTTCTCCCGGAACACCGCCACGGACACCAGAAACTGCAGCGTGGGGTTCACATACATCAAGATTCCCGACAGGCTCATGGGGGTCGTCTTGATCCCCCTGGCAAAAAACAGCAGCGGCACCGTGGTGGCGATGCCGGAAAGGGGCAGCAGCAGCCACTGCCAGCCGGAGAGGACCCCCACGGCTCCCGTTCCCCGGGCCTCCGCCCACAGGAGATACGCCAGGGCAAAGGGGGCCAGGGTCAGGGTCTCCACCAGGACGGAGACCTCCGCCTCCGCCCGGACACCCTTTTTCACGGCCCCGTAGACGGCAAAGCTGCCGCCGATCACCAGCGCCATCCAGGGGAACTGGCCGTGGCCCACCACCGTCACCACGATGCCCGCAAAGGTCACCGCCACAGAGAGCCACTGCAGTGGCGAGAGCCGTTCCCCGAACACCGCCGTGCCCAGCACCACCGCCAGAATGGGGTTCATGTAGTAGGCCAGGCTGGCGTCCAGGGCATGTCCGCCGTTGACGGCCCAGATGTAGACTCCCCAGTTGATGCAGATGAACACGCCGGAGAGCATCATGCGCACCAGCGCTCCCCGGTCCCGGCAGGCCTCCGCCACCGTTCCCAGCCGGCGCCGGGCGGCAAGCAGAACCAGTAAAAATGCCACCGACGCCACGATCCGCGCCGAGAGCACATACAAGGCGTCCACCGCCGCAAGCATATGCCAAAAAATGGGAAGCACGCCCCAGATGACATAGCACCCCAGCACGCAAAGAGGTCCGCGGTTGCGCGTCATGGCCTCTCTCCTCCCGCCCCGCTGCGGCGCCTGGCCGCAGGTTGTGAATTTATCCTATTTTACGGCAAATGTATCCGCATTTCAATAGGCGGCCATCCTGTTTTTAGGGCTTGTGCTTTACTGGGAAATCGTTTATAATAAAAATCTAAAAATATGGACACTTCCCCCCGCGTTTTTTTATAGAGCAGCCGGACGCGGCCCCGGGCCGCATCCGCCAATACTGGGAAAGAAAGGACGTTCTCATGATTCAATTCAAATCCGATCAAGGTGAGATCTCCGTCAGCAGCGCCGTGTTCTCCAACATCACCGGCATTGCCGCCACCAACTGCTTCGGCGTCAAGGGCATGGCCTACCGCTCCATGACCGACGGCCTGGTGCACCTGCTGCGCCGGGAGGCCATGAGCAAGGGTGTCAGCATCACCTATCACGAAGACGGCTCCGTCTCCATTGAGCTGCACATCATCGTGGAAAACGGCGTGAATCTTCCCGCCGTGTGCCGCTCCATCATGAACGAGGTGCGGTATGTGGTCACCAAAAACACCGGCGTCCCTGTGAAGGCTGTGGACGTGTGCGTGGATTCCATGACCCTGTGAGGGAGGAAATAGAGGAAAATGAACGAACAAATCACCGGCGTTCTCTTCAAACAGATGGTGCTTCACGGCGCCGCGGCCATCACGGCCCAGAAGCAGGCCATCAATGACCTGAACGTGTTCCCTGTGCCGGACGGCGACACCGGCACCAATATGTCCATGACCATCGGCACCGCCGTGACGGAGCTGCGCAAGACCACCCCCACCACCGTGGACCAGGCCGCCTCCGTCACCGCCTCCGCCCTGCTGCGGGGCGCCCGGGGCAACTCCGGCGTCATTTTGTCCCTGCTCTTCCGGGGCCTTTCCAAAGCCCTCAAGGGCAGGGAAACCTGCGACGCCGCCGCCTTTGCCGCCGCCATGCAGGAGGGTGTCAGCGCTGCCTACAAGGCCGTCATGAAGCCCGCCGAGGGCACCGTGCTCACCGTCTCCCGTCTGGCCGCCAAGCAGGCCGTGGATACGGCCGCGCAGGAAAAGGACGTGGAAAAAGTGCTGGAGGAAGCCATCCAGGCCGGCCACGAGGCCCTGGCCCAGACCATCGAGATGAACCCCGTGCTGAAAAAGGCCGGCGTGGTGGATGCCGGCGGCAAGGGGTATCTGCTGATCCTGGAGGGCATGCTGGCGGAAATGCGGGGCGAGCCCATGCCGGAGGTAGGCGACGACGGCGAGCCGGAGAAGGAAAAGGCCGACTTTGCCATGATGGCCGCCGAGGAGATCACCTTCGCCTTCGACACGGTGTTCATCGTCCGCAAGTCCAATCCCGACATCTCTCTGGAGCCCCTGCGCACCTATTTGAACAGCATCGGCGACAGCCTGGTCATCGGTGAGGACGACGAGGCCTTCAAGGTTCACGTCCACACCAACATCCCCGGCTCCGCCCTGAATGAATCCCAGAAGTACGGCACGCTGGAGCTGGCCAAGATCGAGAACATGCGCACCCAGGCGGACGATCTGGCCGCCGGCAAGCATGTCCAGAGCACCGACGACCTGGACGCCGTGGAAAAAGAGCTGGAGTCCGGCGAGGGTGTTCAGGAGGAGGGCCACGTGGTGGCCGCTCCGGAAAAGCCCTACGGCTTTTTGGCCGTGTGTGCCGGTGAGGGCCTGGCCGCTGTGTTCCGGGACCTGGGCGCCGACGGCGTGGTCTCCGGCGGACAGACCATGAACCCCTCCACCGAGAGCATCCTGGAGGGTGTGGACAAGATCCCCGCCGAGACGGTGTTCGTCCTGCCCAACAACGGCAACATCATCATGGCCGCCCAGCAGTGCGACGCCCTGACGGATAAGCACGTGGTGGTCATCCCCTCCAAGACGGTGCCCCAGGGCATCACCGCCATGATGAACGTGGACTTCGAGGCGCCGGACGCCCAGTCCATCACCGACGCCATGACGGAATCCCTCTCCACCGTCACCACCGCCCAGATCACCTACGCCGCCCGGGATTCCGACTTCGACGGCTTCGACATCAAGGCCGGGGACTACCTGGCCTTGCAGGAGGGCAAGCTCTTCGGCACCGACGGCGACCTGAACGCCCTGCTCCACGCTCTGGCTCAGAGCGCTCTGGAGCATGCAGCCTCCTTCATTTCGCTGTACTTCGGCGAGGATGTGACGGAGGAAGACGCCAACGCCGCCGCCAAGGTCTTTGAGGAGACCTGCCCCGAGGCGGAGGTAGCCGTCCTCTCCGGCGGCCAGCCTGTGTACTATTATATCATCTCCATGGAATAAGCCCCGGCGGGGCATTCCAATCAAAAAGCGGCGGGAAGTTCCCGCCGCTTTTTTGTATTCTTCACTTGTGCTCTTCCGTCTGGGCCGCGCTCTCCCGGGCTCGACGGCGGCGGATCACCCGCCAGGCGATAACGCCGCCCACCACCAGCACCACCACCGGCACCCAAATGTAGGCCAGCAGCACCGCAAGGCCTTCCAGCACGTCCACAAAGCCGTTCCAGCCGGAGCGGAACGCCGCTCCCATGCGGCTGGCAAAACCCTGGGCAGGCTCCTCCACGTTGGAGAGCTGATACACCTCCTCCAGGGAGATGTTGACGGTGGAGTAGTCCACCAGGGAGTCGTAGCTGCGCAAGGTGCCCGTCAGCTGCTCGATGGTCAGCTCCGTGTCGGAGATGGCGGACTCGATGGTGATGATATCCTCCATGTTCTCCGCCTGTGCCAGGAGGGTCTGGAGCCGCTCCAGCTTGGTCTGCTGGGTGACGAGACGGCTCTCGGTGTCGTAATACTGCTCACTGATGTTCTGGCTGTTCTCCTCCTGCCGGACGATGTGACACAGCTTTCCCACCTGGGTCAGCAGGTTCTGGTACTGCTCCGCCGGGACCCGGATGGTATAGTAGGCACTGCGGTAGTCCCCGCCGTAGTTGTAGACAGAGGCCGTCTCAAAGTAGCCTCCCATGTCCTCCACCAGCTGCCGCAATCCAGCGGCGGCATCGTCAAAGGCGGTGGTCTCCACCTGCATATCCATGGTGTAGATCATCTTGGCGTCCTGGAGCCGGCTGTCCGTCCCGCCGCCCTCCTGGGCCTCTTCGCTCTCCATGGGCGCCATGGCCATGGCGCCGTTCATCCCGCCGCCGCTGTCGGAGCCGGTCTCCGCGGTGGCCGTGTCCATAGCCGCAGAATCACTGGCGGCAGTTTCTCCGCTGGCAGCGCCGCAGCCCGCCAGGGTCAGCATCAGAGCCAGCGCCAGAACCCATACCAAACCTCTTTTCATCCGAAAGCCCTCCTTTTCTTTGGGTGGGCCGCAGTCTTCCCTCTGCAGCCCTTTGTCCATATAGACGGGATTTGGCTCAAAACGTTCCACGCCCGGGAAAGTTTTTTCCAGCAGTTGTCTTTTTTCTCCAGTGGGACTACAATAGAAAAAGAGCCGGCGCTCAGGCGCCGGCCATGATGAGAAAAATCGGAGGGATTTACCTATGACTTATCAGGAAGTTCTGGAACAGGCCCGCGGCTGCGTGGGGCCCTACTGCAAGTCCTGTCCCGTGTGCAACGGCCTGGCCTGCCGCAACACCATCCCCGGCCCCGGCGCCAAGGGCATCGGCACCGGCTTTATCCGCAACTATCAGAAGTGGCAGGAGCTGTGTGTCAACATGGACACCATCTGCGAAAACAAACCCGCAGACACCTCCCTCACCGTCTTCGGCAAGACCGTGGACATTCCCGTGTTCGCCGCACCCGTGGGTGCCATGCAGCTCCACTACGGCGACAAGTACGACGACCTGGCCTACAATGACATTCTGGTCTCCGCCTGCGCCGCGGCGGGCATTGCCGCCTTTACCGGCGACGGCACCAACCCCGCCGTCATGGAGGGTGCCGCCAGCGCCCTGAAGAAGAACGGCGGCTGCGGCGTTCCCACCATCAAGCCCTGGAACATGGACTTGATCCGGGAGAAGATGGAGCTGGTGAAGGCCGCCGATCCCTTTGCCATCGCCATGGACATCGACGCGGCAGGCCTGCCTTTCCTGCAGAACATGACTCCTCCCGCCGGCAGCAAGACCGTGGAGCAGCTCAAGCAGATCGTCGCCTGGGCGGAGAAGCCCTTCATCCTCAAGGGCATCATGACCGTTGCCGGTGCCAAGAAGGCCCTGGAGGCCGGTGCCCAGGGCATCGTGGTGTCCAACCACGGCGGCCGGGTTCTGGACCAGTGCCCCTCTACCGCCGAGGTGCTCCCTGCCATCGCCGACGCCGTGGGCGGCAAGCTCACCATCTTTGTGGACGGCGGCATCCGCACCGGCATGGACGTGTTCAAGGCCCTGGCCCTAGGTGCCGACGCGGTGCTCATCGGCCGTCCCTTCGTGAACATGGTCTACGGAGGCGGTGCCGAGGGTGTGAAGGTCTTTGTGGACAAGCTCAAGGCGGAGCTTGCCGACACCATGGCCATGTGCGGCGCCCACTCCCTCTCCGACATCAACCGCTCCATGCTTTACGGGTTCTGATCCTCCCTACATCTTCCCCAAAACGCAGCACACCCTCCGGACAGCTGTCCGGAGGGTGCTTTTTTCCATATGAAGTTCTGCGTCCGTTCAGGCGACCGGAGCAGCGCATCAGAAGACGCACCGGCAGGTGAAGCACACCCCGTCGGGGCCGGTGGCCTCCATCAAATACTCGTCCTCCCCGACCCGGAAGCCGGAGAGTGCCAGCTCCTGGCCCAGCTTGGCCTCCTTGCTGTAGTTGAGGTAGAACTCCCGGGGCATCCGCTCCTGATAGGGGGAGGGCAGATAGTCCCAGATGACATCCCCGTAGTTGCCGCTGTACAGGTGGCCGTTGCCGTCCAGATCCGACCACATCACCCGGCGCTTCCCCAGATCCTCCAGCCCCTCGTGGGGCAGCACGATCTTGCAGGGCTCCGGACAGTCCAGCTCCGGAGCGTGGTTTTCCAGCTTCCGGGCGGAGAAGGAGGACGGCCGCAGGATCCGGCGGGTCTTGGGATCTACCAGGATCCAGTCGCTCTTGTAGTCCACGCACACATTTCCCGCCTTGTCCCGGGTCTCATAGTGGCGGCACATGTGGGCACCCTTGACCCCCGCCTCCCAGGTGGTGGTGGTGACCACTTCCCCCGCCATGGGGCTGCGGTGGATCCGCAGGGCGATGCGGGAGAGGAGAAATACCTCCCCCTTCTCATAGAGCTTTTCATAGGGCAGCCCCCGGGCATCGTAATCGTAGCCCGCCATGGCGGCAGCCTTGCTCAAAAGCGTGCCCACCCGGGCCCGGCGGCGGCAGTCACACTCCGCAAAAATCAGTTCCTCCTGACGGCTGTAGGATTCCTCCGTCAGCTCCTGATGAAAACTTTCCAATTCCACTTTCGTTCCGCTCCTCTCCGGCCCCAGGGCCATCCGATATTCACATATTTTGTCTGTGATGATACCACCATTTTCCCCGTTGTGCAAGCGGCGGTGATTGACTTTTCCCTCCGGCCCCGCTATGATGGAGGTACCAACATAACCAAGGAGGAACCATCATGAAAACCGTGATTGCCACCACCAACGCCCCCGGCGCCATCGGCCCCTATTCCCAGGGCTTCGAGGTCAACGGCATCGTCTATACCTCCGGCCAGATTCCCGCCGACCCCGCCACCGGTGCAGTTCCCGAGGGCATTGCCGCCCAGGCCGAGCAGAGCTGCAAGAACGTGGGCGCCATCCTGGAGGCCGCCGGCTCCAGCTTTGAAAAGGTCTTCAAGACCACCTGCTTCCTGGCGGATATGGGCGACTTTGCTGCCTTCAACGAGGTGTACGCCAAGTTCTTCACCTCCAAGCCCGCCCGCAGCTGCGTGGCCGTGCGGGAGCTGCCCAAGGGCGTCCTGTGCGAGATCGAGGCCATCGCCGAGAAGTAATACCTACCCGTCCGGTAAAGCCACAGCAGCGGGG
>NZ_DAWBAJ010000012.1:38761-54469 GCF_052306735.1 Dysosmobacter sp.
CCCCGCTGCTTATCTTTCTTTTTGTGCACGATATTGTCCGTACAGGTCAAGATTATGTTTATTTCCGCAGGAACACCAGGCCCAGGGTATCCGGCCCGCAGTGGCAGAAGACGGTGCAGCCGGCCTTGGCCTCGATGATCTCGTCGAAATGGCCGCACTCCTCCAGCACCCGGCGGGCAGTCTCCTGGATACCGGGGGTACGGCAGCTGTCCACCAGGAACACCCGATGCCGGTCAATATCCGTCCGGGTGGCCACCCGGTCGCGGACGTAATCCGCCACTACCTTCTCCATGGAGCCCCGGTACTTCTTGGTGACGCCCATGCGGCCGCTGATGACCTCAATGCAGGGGTGGAGCTTCAGCAGGTTGGCGCCCAGGGCCGTGACGGCGGAGCAGCGTCCGCCCTTTTTCATATAGTCCAGCCGGTCCAGCACAAAGCTGATCTCCACCCGGGGCGTCAGATCCTCCAGCAGGGAGAGGATCTCCCCCACGGACTTGCCGTCCTTGGCCGCCTCCGCCGCCGCCAGCACCAGCCAGCCGTGGCCCACGGAGAGGTTCTGGGAGTCCACCACATAGACCTCCGGCACCTCCTCCGCCGCCAGCTTGGCATTCTGGTAGCAGGAGGAAAAGCCCATGCCGATGTTCAGGTGGATCACAGCGTCGTACCTGGCGGTCATCTCCCGGAACACCGTCTCGTAATCCGCCGCGTTGACGGCGTTGGTGGTGGTGATCTCCCCGCCGGCGTCCACATGGGCAGCAATGTCCGCGGTGCGGATGTCCACGCCGTCCCGGTAGAGCTTACCGGCCTTGACGATCCCCAGGGGGATCACGGTGATGTCATATTTCTCCAGCAGACTGCTGGGCAGATCACAGGTGCTGTCGGTGGTGATCTTAATCATGGATTAACACTCCTCTCGGCCCTTTGGACCGTTCTCCTCAATCTCTGCCGCGGCGCTGCTTCCCGGGAAGTGCGCCCTCAGCGTGCAATGCCTATACACAGTTATTTTAGCACAGTTCTTTTGGAATTTCCACACATTCCGGACAGGTTTTTCTCCCGGCGGAGGAATCATTTCCCTTCCAGCTCAAAAGACCTGTTTTCCAGAGAAAGCAGCAAAAAAGCGCCCGCCGCGGCGCTTTTTTGTTTTCAATTCTCCAGTTCTATCCTCCGGGCCCCCAGATCCGCCGCGTCCCGGGGATCGTGGGTCACCAGCAGGACGGGCTTGTCTTCCGCCGCCCGGCGGACACAATCCAGGGCCCGCAGGCGGTTGTCCCCGTCCAGGCCGGTAAAGGGCTCGTCCAGCACCAGGACGTCACTGGGAGCAAGCAGCGCCCGGGCCAGGGCCAGCCGCCGCTTCATACCGCCGGAGTAGTCCCGGACAATCTTGCTGCCCACGTCTCCCAGGCCCAGCTCCTCCAGCAGGGCCCGGGCGGCAGGCTCCTCCAAAGCCGGCCCCAGCACAAAGCGGAGGTTCCCCAGGGCGTCCAGTCCCTCCAGCAGACGGTCCTCCTGAAAGACGGCGGCGAACCGGCATCCGGCAGGGACGGATACCTCCCCGCCATCCGGAGTCTCCAGCCCCAGGATCAGCCGCAGCAACGTGGTCTTGCCGCTGCCGGAGGGGGCCATGACACAGGTGACCCCCGCCCCGGCGGTGAAGCTGACGTTTTGCAGCACCGTCTTCCCACCGTAGGACTTGGTGAGATTGCGTACCTGGATCTTCATGACGCCCCCGCCTTTCTGCCCAAGGCATCCACACCTGCCAGAAAGAGCTTTTCAAATCCCACGGACACCGCCACGATGACGGCGGTCCAGGCGAAGAGGTCCGGGGTCTCAAAGTAGATTTTGGCGGTGTAGAGCCGCTCCCCTATGGTGCCTGCCGGAAGGCCGATGACCTCCGCCGCGATGCCGGACTTCCAGCAAAGGCCCAGGCCCAGGGCAGTGGCGGAGCGGAAGTATGGCAGCGCCGCCGGGACATATACATTCCACACCATCCGGCGCCAGGGCACCCGGAACACCCGGGCCATCTCCAGCAGCTGCCGGTCAGCCCCGGCGATGCCAGCGCGGACGTTCAGGTACACCGGCGGAAACACCATGAGCCCCGCGATGAACACCGAGAGGTTCCGGGCGTCAAAAAAGATCAACGTCAGAATGATGAAGGACACCACCGGTACCGCCTTCACCGCCGCCACCAGGGGAGCAAGCAGCTCCCCCACCCGCCGGAACCGGACGGAGAGCCCGCCGCACACCACCGCCAGCAGGCAGGAGAGGAGAAAGCCCCCCAGGATCCGCCCCGCCGATGCAGCGACTGCCTGCCAGAAACCCGCCGTCCCCGCCAGCTGCAAAAGCCGCCAAAGGGCGCTGAGGGGGGAGGCCAGCAGCAGCATCTTTCCCCCGGTGGTGGCGGCCAGGGCCATGCTGCCCCCCTGCCACACCAGCAGCCAGAAGGCCACCGCCCACAGCCGCAGGCGGCCGTTTTTCCGTCTCATGGGCGGTCACCTCCTTGCCATTTTGTATAATTGCCTCTGATCTTTACGCCCCGTAATAGAAATCGTCCCCGGGAAGGCCCGCGTCGTCTCCGGCCTGGGCACCCACGGAGGAAGGATCCTCCTCAAAGAGGACCTGGAGATAGCCGGAGAGCTTCTCCTTCATCTCCGCCCCGGTGATGCACACGATGTTGCAGGCAGGCAGGGCCTTCTCCGCCACTGCCGCGTCCACGATGCCGTAGTCCCCGATGAGGGCGGCGGCGTCAGCGGTGTTGGCGTTGACCCACTCCACACTCTGGGCATAGTCCGCCAGGAAGGCGTCAATGGCGGCGGGGTTTTCCTCCACCACGTCCTTCCGGGCCACCACCACGCCGGTGAGGAGGGCAGAGCCGTTGTCCAGGGCGTCCCACTCCTCCGTCAGATCCAAGGCCACCCGCAGATCCTGGAGCTTGCTCTGGGCCACGGTGACAAAGGGCTGGGGTAGCATGGCAATGGTGGCCGCTCCGGTGGCCAGGGCGCTGACGCACTCAGAGTGCTCGCTCTTCCAGTCGATGACCACGCCGCCGTCGGGATCCACGCCGTTCTCCCGCAGCAAATAGCGCAGAGCATACTCCGGGGTGCTGCCCTTGCCGGAAGCCACGATGGTCTTCCCCGCCAGGTCCGCCATGGAGGTCACGGCGTTGCCGTTTTCCACGATATAGAGGACGCCCAGGGTGTTGATGCCCAGGGTCACGATCTCTCCGCCGGTCTTCTGGTACAGCACCGCCGCCAGGTTGGCGGGAACGCAGGCGATGTCCAGCTCTCCCTGCATGAGCTTGGGGCTCACCTCGTCGGCGGAAGCCGCCAGGGTGAAGGTGTAAAGATTCCCTACCTCTCCTTCATAAGGCTCGCTGGAATCCAGCATCTGCCCGCTCTTCTCCTCGGCGTCGTGCATGAGCTTCACCAGGCCCATAGCGGTGGGGCCCTTCAGAGCCGCTACATTGTAATGAGCTGCCGGTGTCTCCTCCGTCTCTTGGGTCTGGGTCTCCTGCTGGCCGCAAGAGGCTAGGGCCAGGGTCAATGCCAGGGCCAGCACCAGGGCGCCGGCTTTCTTCCACAGTTTCATAGTTGGTTCCTCTCTTTCTGGTTTTGTTGCTCCCGCCCTCAGGACAGGGCCTCCTCCGGGGCGTACACCGTCTTGGCGGTGATGCCCGGCAGCCGTCCCACTTTGCCCGACAGGGCGGAGATAACGTCCATGGGGGCGTCCATGGCCACGGAGATAATGCTCACCCCCCGCTGGTGGTAAGGCACCCCCATGCGGCCCACGATATAGCTGCTGTACTGGTGGAGCAGGCCGTTGAGCTGCGCCACGGAGTCGGGGTTTTTCACGATGACGGCCATGACGGCCACCCGTGTTGCCATGTCTGCCTCCTTCCGGGTGCCAAAAAACGCCCTCCGCCGGTTTGGCGAAGGGCGCGCAGCACGAAGTCGACGCGGGCCTCCCGCGCCTGTGCTCCCCCCTCTTGCGGCCGGGACAGGCCCGGGCCGGTCAGACCGGTGGAATCCGTGATAGATATGTCCGCCGGTCAGAACTTCTTCCCGGGGACGGCAAGAGTATACCATGCCCTCCCGCCGCCGTCAACGAAAAAGAAATCAGACTGTCTGGTACCCAAGGTATCCTGCGCGACGGGAAGGAAGAGAGTTACGAGAGGAACCCAGGAAGGGTTCCTCTCGTTTTGAATCATAAGTTTTTTGGAGTTCCAAAAAACTTGCGCAGCCTGTCTTCGGCAGGCTGCGACGGAGGCTTCCGCCTCCGTCTTAGAATCTCGTCTGTTCTCAGCAGCGGCTGTAAGCGGCCGTCAGGTCCCGGATCTCCCCCGCCAGGGCCGGAGACACCGCGCCGGAGGCCATGCGCCAGCGCCAGTTGCCCTCCGCCACGCCGGGGACGTTGATCCGCGCCTCGCTGCCCAGGCCCAGATAGTCCTGCATCTGGGCCACGAACAGCTCCGCCACGCTCCCCTGGCCCAGCCGCAGCAGGGCCCGGCGCACATCCTCCGCCCCGGAAACTCCCAGGTACCGCTGGGCAAAGGCCCGCTCAGCGTCGGAGGCATGGGCATACCAGCCCAGGGCGGTGTCGTTGTCGTGGGTACCGGTGTAGCAGATGCAGTGGGGTTGATAATGGTGGGGAAGGTAGGCGTTGTCGGGGCCGGAGAAGGCAAACTCCAGCACCTTCATGCCGGGAAGCCCGGACTCCTCCCGCAGCCGGTGGACATCGTCGGTGAGGATGCCTAAGTCCTCCGCTACAAAGGTGATCTGGGGAAACCAGCCGGTGAGGACCCCCAAAAGGGCCATGCCGGGGCCCTTCTCCCACTGACCGGTTTTGGCAGTGGCGGATCCGGCGGGAACGGCCCAGTAGCTCTCCAGCCCCCGGAAGTGGTCAATACGCACCGCGTCCACCAGGCGGGAGGCACCCTCCACCCGGCGGATCCACCAGCCGAAGCCGTCGGCCTTCATGGCACTCCAGTTGTAGAGGGGATTGCCCCAGAGCTGGCCGTCCTCTGAGAAGTAGTCCGGGGGAACGCCCGCCACCTTGGCCGGGCGGCCCGCCCCGTCCAGCAAAAACTCCTTGCGCTCCGCCCATACGTCGGCACTGTCCAGGGAGACGTAGATGGGCAGGTCCCCCATGAGCTTGACGCCCTTTCCATTGACATAGGACTTGAAGTCCGCCCACTGGGTGAAGAACCAATACTGCACGCAGCTGTGGTAGGCGATGTCCTCCGCCAGCTCCACCCGCCAGTGCTCCACCGCCGCCGTCTCGTGACGGCGCAGGGCCTCATCCGGCCACTGGAACCAGGCGGCGTCGCCGAATCGGGTCTTCAGAGCCCGATACAACGCGTATTCTTTCAGCCAGGGATTCCGCTCTGTAAACTCCCGCACCGCCTGGGCCTCCTCACCGCTGACGCGGTCAAAGGCCTGGCGCAGCAGGGTTTCCCGGCTCTGCCGCACAGCAGCGTAGTCGATGGCCGCCCCCTGGGGCAGCCGGGCGGCAGAGAGCTCCGCCTCTGTCAGCATTCCCCGCCGGGCCAGCAGGTCCGGGTCGATGAAAAAGGGGTTTCCGGCAAAGGTGGACTCACTGGTATAGGGGGAATCCCCGGCTCCCGTGGGCCCCACCGGCAAAATCTGCCACCAGCGCTGTCCGGCGGCGGCAAGGAAATCCGCAAAGGCCCGGGCCTCCCGGCCCACCGTCCCGATCCCGTAGGGGCCGGGCAGGGAAAAAATCGGCATGAGAATGCCGGCTGCACGTTCCATATGCTCTGCTCTCCTCTTTTCTTTACTAGACGTTACCATTGTATGCAACCGGCCAGATTTTGTCAAGCCGCACAAAAGCTGGCGTATTATCCTTCTTTCTTTTAGTTATTTTTCTTGTTTTTCGTAAATTTCTGCGGATTTGCGGCAGTTTGTCTCTCCTTTTCTTCCGCAAAGATCTGTGTTATGCTGAGAAAAAAGTTCCGCAACTGCCGGTTGACAAAGAGAAACCCACCGGTGGTAGCGGTTTGGGCCAATCCCTGCTATGCTGAGGGCAAAGGAGGAGACGACCATGGACAACACCAACACCCTGGGCGGCCGCATCCAGGCGGGCCGCAAGGCCGCCGGCCTCTCTCAGGAGGCCCTGGGAGAGCGGCTGGGGGTCTCCCGGCAGGCGGTCAGCAAGTGGGAATCGGACGCCGCCGTGCCGGAGCTGGAAAACCTCATCGCCATGAGCCGGATCTTCGGCGTCACCATCGGCGCCCTGCTGGGGGTGGAGCCGACCGCGGAGGTCCCCGGCCAGGGCGAGCCCGCCCCGCCGGAGGAACGCGGGGACGCCGGAGGACCGGAGGACACCACCCCCTCCCTCGCCGGGGAGCTGACGGAGCGCGAGCTGGCGGCGGCGGAGGCCATCGCGGAAAAGTATCTGGCGGCGGCCCGGCCCCGGTGGAGCCGGAGGCGGAAAATCGCCGTGGGCGCAGCGGGATGCCTTTTGGTGCTGGGACTGGCACTGGCGGGAAATCGGCTGATTGCCCTGGACAGGCAAATGGACGATCTCCGGTTCCAGATGGCAGATGTCCAAAGCCAGGTCAGCCAGCAGCTGTCCGATCTCACCGGCCAGGTTACCGGTCAAATCAGTAATATATTGGACAAAAAGGATAATATTATCTCCAATTATGACACAAAGGTCACGGATTTTGATTTAGAGGCAAGCACCGTGACTCTGACGGTGTCTGTCGTACCCAAGGAGTGGACGGAGGACACCACCGCTTCTTTTACCGCCATTCTCTCCGACGGGCGGCAGTTCCAGACGGAGGCCGTCCGGCAAGATGGGACTTTCACGGCAGCAAACTGGGTCCTGCCCACGGACCCGGAAATCACCCTTTCCGCGGCCCTCACCAGCAGCGGCACCACCCGCTCCAGCCCCTTTGAGATCCTGCACGACTGTCTGCCCGGAGCCTTCCAGCTTCGCGTGGGCGGCAGCTGGGATATGACGCGGTACCAGGGCACGGGGAAGGTGTCATTTGGGGCACTGAATCTCCACATCGAGCCGGATCCCGGTATAAATCTGCTCCCCACAGCGGTGGACCTGTGCCTGTACCGAAACCAGGAAACGGAGCCGGAGCAGGTGCTCCCCATGCCGTGGGCGGTAGACCTGTATCGGGATCAGGGCTATGCCTACATTTACAATGAGCAGGATTTCGAGACAGCGTGCACTCTGGAGAAGGGCGACACCCTGGTGGCGGCGGTGCGAATCACCGATGACCACGGCCAGACCACCTGGACGGTGCTGGAGGCCTGCTGCTTTTCTGACGGCTTTTCCCCCGACATGCCCCAGCCCATCGACGTTTCGCCGGACTGGGTTCCGGGCCAGGCCGTATAGTCCCGGCGGAATCGAAAAGAGCCGCCCCTCTTTTGAGGGGCGGCTCCCTTGATGTTTGGAGCTTACTTCATCAGCTCGTACATCACGGCCTTGATGGTGTGCATGCGGTTTTCCGCCTCGTCAAAGACGATGGACTGCGCACTCTCAAAGACCTCGTCGGTGACCTCCATGGCCTCCCGGCCGAACTTCTCGCCCATTTCCTTGCCCACCTTGGTCTTGTGGTCGTGGTAGGCGGGCAGGCAGTGCATGAAGCGGCATTGGGGGCCGGCGTTGTCCATCAGGGCCTTGGTCACCTGATAGGGGGCCAGGGCCGCGATGCGCTCCGCCCAAACCTCCACCGGCTCGCCCATGGAGACCCACACGTCGGTGTAGAGGACGTCGGCTCCCTTGGTGGCGGTCATGGGATCCTCGATGAACTCCAGCACGGCGCCGGTCTCGGCGGCGATAGCCTGGCAAGTGTCGATGAGGGCCTGATCCGGGAAATACGCCTTGGGGGCGCAGGCCACAAAGTACATGCCCATCTTGGCACAGCCCACCATCAGGGAGTTGCCCATGTTATACCGGGCGTCCCCCAGGTACACCAGCTTCACCCCCTGGAGCTTGCCGAAGTGCTCCCGGATGGTGAGAAAGTCCGCCAAAATCTGGGTGGGATGGAACTCGTTGGTCAGGCCGTTGAACACGGGCACCCCGGCGTACTTGGCCAGCTCCTCCACGATCTCCTGGCCGAAGCCCCGGTACTCGATGCCGTCGTACATGCGGCCCAGGACCCGGGCGGTGTCGGCAATGGACTCCTTAACGCCGATCTGGGAACCGGTGGGCCCCAGGTAGGTGGATCCCATGCCCAGATCCTGGGCGGCCACCTCAAAGGCGCAGCGGGTGCGGGTGGAGGTCTTCTCAAAAATCAGGGCAACGTTCTTCCCCTCCAGGTAGCGGTGGGGGATGCCCGCCTTCTTCTTGGCCTTCAGGTCCGCGGCGGTGTCCAGGAACTGGTTGATCTCAGCGGGGGTGAAGTCCAGGAGCTTCAGGAAATGGGTGTGGTTTTCCATAGGTCATCCTCATTTCATCAGATTTGCGGCGCCGTGGGCGCCTGTTGAAGCCGGGAGGATTTTGCAAAATCTTCCCGTTATAGTAAGAGTAATGGTAAAAGCAATGGTTATTCTTATGGTTAGGGTAGGCGCTTCCCGAGGCGCCATGCCCGAAGAGAGAAGAGGGGATCTCTCTTGTTCCTTCAGCGGAGGGTCTTTTCCATGATGGCAAGGCCCGCGTCCATCTCCTCCTTGGAGATCACCAGAGGCGGCAGCAGACGCAGACCCGGCCCGGCGGTGAGCACCAGCAGTCCGTTTTCAATGAGCTTACTCGCCAGGTCCTTGTTGGTCCAGCCATCCTTGACCTCCACGCCGATCATGAGGCCCATACCCCGGGTCTTGCCCAGGCAGGGGAGCTTCATGTCCTCGATGCGGTTGCGCAGGTAGGTGCCCTTGGCCTGGACGTCCTCCAAAAAGGCGTCGGTGAGGGTCTCCTGCACCACCAGACCCGCGGCGGCGCAGACGGGGTTGGCACCGAAAGTGGTGGCGTGCATGCCGGGGCCCAGGACGTTGCGGCACTTCTCATTGGCCATGATGCCGCTCATGGGAAGGCCCCCGGCGATGCCCTTGGCGAAAGACACCACGTCCGGCAAAACGCCGTACTGCTGGAAGGCGAAGAGGCTGCCGGTGCGGCCCACGCCGCTTTGCACCTCGTCCACCAGCAGCAGCCAGTCCCGCTGGGCGCACAGCTTGGCCACCGCCTGGACATAAGTCTTATCCAGAGGCAGCACGCCGCCCTCGCCCTGGATGAGCTCCATCATCACGGCGCACACGTCCCCGCCCTGATCCTCCAGGGCGGCAAGGTCGTTGGCCGGCGCGTAGCGGAAGCCCTCGGTGAAGGGGAAGAAGTAGTTGTGGAACACCTCCTGGCCGGTGGCCATGAGGGTGGTGATGGTGCGGCCGTGGAAGGAGTTTTTCAGCGTGACGATGGTGGCGCGGCCCTTGCCGTACTTATCAAAGCTGTACTTTCTCGCCAGCTTGATCATGCCCTCGTTGGCCTCGCCGCCGCCGTTGGCGAAAAAGACGCAGCTCTCGCCGGTGCGCTTGCAGAGGATCTCCGCCAGGCGGGCGGCGGGTTCCGTGTAGAAGATGTTGGAGACATGCCCCAGCTTCTTGGCCTGGGCGGTGATGGCCTCCACCCACTTGGGGTCGCCGTAGCCCAGGGACGTGACGCCGATGCCGCTGGCAAAGTCGATGTAGGCGTTGCCCTCGGGGTCGTAGAGGGTGGCGCCCTCGCCGTGGTCGATGGCCACCGGGAAGCGGCCGTAGGTATTCATGATGTACTGGCCCGTCAGGGCCTTGATGGCTTCACTGGTCATAATATCCTCCTCGTTGATTAGGGCGCGGCAAACGCCTTATTTTTCCTGCTGGAGCATGGTGCCGATGCCCCGGTCGGAGAGCAGCTCGATCAAAATGGAGTGGGGGATGCGGCCGTCCAGGATGTGGACCCGCTCCACGCCGCCGTTGATGGCGTCCACGCAGCACTCCATCTTGGGGATCATACCCCCGGAGATGATCCCCCGGGCCACCAGGCCCGGCACTTCGTAGGTGTGGACCACGTGGATGAGGGTGTCCTCGTCCCGGGGATCCTGCAAAAGGCCCCGGACGTCCGTCAGGAGGATCAGCTTCTCCGCGTGAAGGGCCTCCGCCAGCTTGGCGGCGGCGGTGTCGGCGTTGATGTTGTAGGCAGTGTCGGCGTCGGTGCCCTGGGCCACGGTGGACACCACCGGGATGTAGCCGGTCATCAGGGCGTTTTCCACCGGCTCCGGGTTCACGCCGGTGATCTTGCCCACCAGGCCGTACTTCTCATCCAGCTGCACCGCCTGGAACAGCTGCCCGTCCAGGCCGCACAGGCCCACCGCCTGGCCTCCCAGCCGGTTGAGCTGCGCCACCAGGTTCTTGTTGACCTTGCCGCACAGCACGCTCTGCACCACATCCATGGTCTCCTCGTCGGTGTAGCGCAGGCCATCCACAAAGTGGGACTCGTGGCCGATCTTTTTCAGCATGGCGGAAATCTCCGGCCCGCCGCCGTGGACCACCACCACCCGGATGCCCACCAGGGAGAGCAGGATGATGTCGCTCATGACGGCTTTTCGCAGCTCGTCGGAAACCATGGCGTTGCCGCCGTATTTGATGACGATGGTCTTGCCGGTGAATTTTTGAATATAGGGCAGGGCCTCCACCAGGGTCTGGGCCTGCTGTGCGTGGGAGGACATGGGAATCAGCTCCTTAGTTGGTTGAGATGGGGACGCGTCGTCCCGGAAGGATGGGTCTCAGGTACGGTAGTCCCCGTTGATCTTGATGTAATCGTAGGTGATGTCGCAGCCCCAGCAGGTGCACTGGGCGCTGCCGCTGTGGAGGTCCACCAGGATCTCCACGTCGTGCTCCGTGAGGATCTTCTTGGCCAAGTCCTCGTCAAAGGGAAGGCCACGGCCCTGCTGACACACGGCGATCTCCCCCGCCGCGCTGGCAAAGGAGACATCCACGGTCTCCGGGTCGAAGTCCGCCCCGGAGTAGCCCATGGCGCACAGCACCCGGCCCCAGTTGGCGTCGGCGCCGAAGATGGCGGCCTTGGTGAGGGTGGAGGAGATGACGCTCTTGGCGATGGTCTCCGCCTGTGCTTCCTCCTTGGCGCCGGAGACGGTGCAGGTGAGGAGGTGCCGGGCGCCCTCGCCGTCGGAGGCCATCTTCTTGGCAAGGGTCACGCACAATGCCTGGAGAGCCTCCAGGAAGGCATCGTAATCTTCGCCCTTTTCCGTAATGAGGGCGTTGCCTGCCAGGCCGTTGGCCAGGACGCAGCAGGTATCGTTGGTGGAGGTGTCCCCGTCCACGCTGATGCGGTTGAAGCTGACGTTCACCGTCTCCAGGAGGGCCGTCTTGATCATCTCCGGGGAGATGGCGCAGTCGGTGGTGAGGAAGCAGAGCATGGTGCCCATGTTGGGGTGGATCATGCCGGAGCCCTTGGCGATGCCGCCCATCCGGACGGTCTTGCCGCCGATGACGGTCTCCACCGCCACTTCCTTTTTCACGGTGTCCGTGGTCATGATGGCGTGGGCCGCGGCGTCGCTGGCCTCGTCGGAGCGGGCCAGGGCTGCATACAGGGCGGGCATGCCCTCCTCGATAACGGAGATGTTGAGGGTCTGGCCGATGACGCCGGTGGAGGCCACCACCATGTCCTCCGGGGCGCAGCCGATGGCCTTGGCCGCCGCCGCGCACATCTTCTCCGCGTTCTCCTCTCCCTGGGGGGCGCAGGCGTTGGCGTTGCCGCTGTTGGCGATCACTGCCCGGGCCTTGCCGTTTACCAGGTGGGCTTTCGTCACATGAATGGGAGCGGACTTTACCACGTTCTTGGTGAACACGCCCGCCGCCGCGCACTCCACGTCGGAGACGATGAGAGCCACGTCCTTTTTCCAGGTCGCATGGGTCTTGACGCCCACATGGATGCCCGCGGCCCGGAAGCCCTGAGCGGCGCAGACGCCGCCGTCGATAAACTTGAGCATAAGTTCCTCCTTATTTCTTGGCCGGGGCCTGTGGCCGCCGGTGGATGGGGTAAAAGTTGTGGGAACCGGGATCAGAGGAGGCTGGTGGTCTCCTCCAGCCCCAGCATAATGTTCATGTTCTGGACAGCGGCGCCGGAGGCACCCTTGCCCAGGTTATCGAACAGGGCCGTCACGGTAAAGGATTCATCGTTGCCTGCCACCACGATTTGGAGGTCGTTGTCCCCGGCCTTGACGCCGGCGTACAGCTTGGCGGCACCCTCCGGGGCCACCTTCACCATCTGCTGCCCGGCGTAGTGGGCGGCGTAGGCCTCCCACACCTGATGGAGAGAGGTGACGCCTTTCATCTGCCCTGTGTGGAGCATGACGGTGGTGGCCATGCCCTTGTAGTAGTCGTCCACCACCGGGACGAACACCGGCGGCTTCTCAAGGCCGCAGATGGTCTGCATCTCCGGCAGGTGCTTGTGGGTCTGGCCCAGGCCGTAGGGGCAGGGGCTTGCCAGCTCCGCCGGACGGTCCGCCGCCTCGTACTGGGCGATCATCTTCTTACCGCCGCCGGAGTAGCCGGTGAGGGAGAAGCAGGAAAGATCCGCGTCCGGGGGCAGCAGTCCCGCTGCTACCAGAGGGTACACCACAGAGATAAAGCCCGTGGCGTGGCAGCCGGGGTTGGCCACCCGCTTGGCCTTGGCGATGGCTTCACGCTGCCCGGCTTTGAGCTCCGGGAAGCCGTAGACCCAGCCGGGGGCCGTGCGGTGGGCGGTGGAGGCGTCGATGATGGCGGTATTGGGGTTTTCCACCAGGGCTACCGCTTCGATGGCCGCCGCATCGGGCAGGCACAAAAAGACGATGTCCGAGGCATCCATGAGCTTTTTGCGCTCCGCGGGGTCCTTGCGCTTGTCCTCGTCGATGAGGAGCAGGGTAAGGTCCTCCCGCTTTGCCAGGCGGTCATAGATTTGGAGGCCGGTGGTGCCCTCCTTGCCGTCGATATAAACCTTGGGTTTCAATGGGAACATCTCCCTTATTTATTTGGTGTGGGCCTGGATGAAGGCCTCCATCTCCGCGATCTGGCGGGTGGTCTCCGCCACGGCGGGGCCGCCGTAGCTTGCCCGGAGGGCCATGCAGTTCTCCAGGTTCAGGGCATCGTAGACGTCCTCCTCAAAGAGGTCGGAGGCAGCTTTCAGCTCCGGGAGGGTCAGCTCCTCCAGCGTCTTCCCCGCCGCCGTACACTGGGCCACCAGGTGGCCGGTGACGGTGTAGGCATCCCGGAAGGGCATGCCCTTTTTGGTGAGGTAGTCGGCGCAGTCCGTGGCGTTGATGAAGCCGTGGCCCGCCGCCTTGCGCATGTTGTCGGTGCGGACGGTCATGGTATCCAGCATGGCGGCAAAGACGGGCAGGCACATCTCCACGGTGTCCACCGCGTCAAAGACCGGCTCCTTGTCCTCCTGCATATCCTTGTTGTAGGCAAGGGGCAGACCCTTCATGGCGGTGAGGAGGCTCATGAGATTGCCGTAGACTCGTCCCGTCTTGCCCCGCACCAGCTCGGCAACGTCCGGGTTCTTCTTCTGGGGCATGATGGAGGAGCCGGTGGCGTAGGCATCGTCCAGCTCGATGAACTTGAACTCCCAGCTGCACCAGAGGATGACCTCCTCGGAAAAGCGGGAGAGGTGCATCATGAGGATGGAGAGGGCGCTCAAAAACTCCAATGCGTAGTCCCGGTCGGAGACCCCGTCCAGGGAGTTGCCCATGGGGCCGGCAAAGCCCAGGTCCCGGGCGGTCATGAAGCGGTCGATGGGATAGGTGGTGCCTGCCAGGGCGCCGGAGCCCAGGGGGCAGAGGTTCAGCCGCTCACGGCAGTCCTCCAGCCGGGTGACGTCCCGGCCCAGCATGGCGGCGTAGGCCATGAGGTGCTGGGCAAAGGAGATGGGCTGGGCCCGCTGGAGGTGGGTGTAGCCGGGCATGACGGCGGTCTGGTACTTCTTGGCCTGGCGGCAGAGCACCGCCTCCAGCTCCAGGAGCTGCTCCACGATGACGGGGATCTTCTCCCGGACGTACATCCGGAAGTCCAGGGCCACCTGGTCGTTCCGGGAGCGGCCGGTGTGGAGGCGCTTTCCCGCGTCCCCGATCCGCTGCGTGAGGAGGGCCTCCACATTCATGTGGATATCCTCGTTGTCAGCGGTGAATTCCACCTTCCCTGCCTCGATATCAGCCAGGATGGACTGGAGTCCCGCCACGATGGCCTCTGCGTCGGCGGCGGAGATGATGCCCGTGGCCCCCAGCATCTTGGCGTGGGCCATGGAGCCGGTGATATCCTCCTTGTAGAGCCGCTGGTCAAACTGGATGGAGGCGTTGAAGTCGTTGACAAGGGCGTCGGTATCCTTGCCGAACCGCCCGGACCAGAGTTTCATAGCAGTGTCCTTTCATCCAGGAGGCGGGACGAAGATTCCTCTCCGCCCCGCTCCTGTGGTTTTATGGTTGTGTTTTAGATTTCCCCCGCCGGGTTTTGGAATCATTTTCGCCGCGGCGCCCTCCAGAGGGGCTTCTCTTGCCCCTGCGGGGCAATTCACCTTCTGTACGTGGCGAAAATACCCCGACCCGCGCGTCCTTGGGGCGCGCACACCAGTGACCGATGTCACTGGTGTGTGGGGTGGTTAGGAGGGGAGCCTGCTCCCCTCCTAGGTTCTCTCTTACAGCTTTCCCTCTTCCCGGAGAGCCAGCACGGTATCGGGCAGGCCCCAGAGGTTGATGAAGCCGGTGGCGTTGGTCTGATCGTAGTCGCTCTCGTTGAAGGTCACCAGCTTCTCGGAGTACAGAGACTCGGGAGAGGTGACGGAGGCGGTGATGATGTTGCCCTTGTAGAGCTTGAGCTTCACGGTGCCGGTGACGTGCTTCTGGGTCTCCACAGCGAAGGCAGTGAGGGCCTCCCGCAGGGGAGTGAACCACTTGCCGTTGTACACCAGATCCGCAAAGTCCACCGCCAGCTTGCTCTTCATGTGCTTGGTGTCCTTGTCGATGGTGATCATCTCCAGGATCTCGTGGGCCTTGTAGAGGATGGTGCCGCCCGGGGTTTCATAGACGCCCCGGTCCTTCATGCCCACCAGCCGGTTTTCCACGATATCCAGCAGGCCGATGCCGTTGGCGCCGCCCAGGGCATTGAGCTTTTCGATGATGGCGCTGGCCTTCATCTTCTCGCCGTCAATGGCCACGGGCCAGCCCTTTTCAAAGTCCAGCGTCACATAGGTGGCCTTGTCGGGGGCCATGGCCGGAGAGACGCCCATCTCCAGGAAGCCGGGCTTGTCGTACTGGGGCTCGTTGGCGGGATCCTCCAGATCCAGGCCCTCGTGAGAGAGGTGCCAGAGGTTCTTGTCCTTGGAGTAATTGGTCTCCCGGGAGATCTTCAGGGGCACGTGGTGGGCCTCGGCGTAGTCGATCTCTTCGTCACGGCCCTTGATGTCCCACTCTCTCCAGGGGGCGATGATGGTCATTTCGGGAGCGAAGCGCTTGATGGCCAGTTCGAAACGCACCTGGTCGTTGCCCTTGCCGGTGCAGCCGTGGGCGATGGCGTCGGCACCTTCGGCCTTGGCGATCTCCACCAGCTTCTTGGCGATGACGGGCCGGGCAAAGGCGGTACCCAGCAGGTACTCCTCGTACTTGGCTCCCATCATCATGGAGGGGATGATGACATCGTCCACCATCTCGTCCACCAGATCCGCCACATACAGCTTGGAGGCGCCGGTCTTGATGGCCTTCTCCTCCAGGCC
>NZ_DAWBAJ010000013.1:0-50951 GCF_052306735.1 Dysosmobacter sp.
TGGTGCCACTACGGCTCAATCTTTTAGTGGAGGAGGCGGCGGCGGTTTCTTCGCCGACGGAGGAGGCGGAGGAACTTTGACTGCATCTGGCGGCGGAGGCGGCGGTGGTTTCTTTGCCAACGGAAGCAAACCAGCTGGTAACAGCAACAAAGGCGGAGCGGGAGGAAAAGGCGGAATCTTAGTAGTTTATTTTTCGGAGGACTGACATGGAGCACACTTTTTTGATCTTTAAAAATGGAGAAGAAATCAACTCCATTTTTTCTGACGAATCGTTTTGTAAATCATATTGTGATAAAAACGGTTATACATTCCAGAAAATTGAAGATGCCGATATTGAAAGTGCCCGAGCTGCAAAGGAATCTGAGCTGTCCTCCGCGTGTAACGCCACTATTGTGTCCGGCGTGGATGTCCAAACGACCAAAGGAATGGAGCATTTTGCATTGCAGGAAACCGACCAAATCAACCTGACTACCGCATATAACGCAATCCTCTCCGGCGCTACGGCGTACCCATACCACGCAGACGGTCAGCTCTGCCGTATGTTTACGGCAGATGAAATCAAAGCTGTCTCCAATGCGTCTATTGCTCACAAGCTGTACCACACCACTCTTTGCAACCACTTACTTACGTGGGCGCGGCGAGCTGAGACTCAGGAGGAAGTGGAAAGCATTACATACACAGCGGAGGGCCTGCCGGATGACCTTGCAGCCAACATGGCGCAGGTTTTGGCGGCGTCACAGAATGTCTAAGGCCGGGCGCCGCGTCCTGTGCATGCTCTTGTGGACATGGGGCGGTGCGGTCTACTTTCTGATGGAAGTAGCCTGGAAAACAGCTACGGGACGTCCGGAACAGATCAGCTGGACAATGCTTTTGGTGGCGATTTTGTTGAGCGCCGCCGTGGAACGCTGCGGATACCAGTTGCCATGGGACGTGCCATTGTTTCTGCAAGCGCTGGCGTGCTCTGTGCTGGTTACTGCTGTGGAGTTTGTTTCCGGCTTGATTATCAACGTATGGTTAGGTCTAGGCGTTTGGGACTATTCACATCTTCCCGGCAACATCATGGGACAGATATGCCCACAATTTTTTCTTGTGTGGTTCGCACTCTGCATGCCTTTTATCCCTATTTTTGACTGGCTCTGGTACGCCGTAGCGGGCGGAGAGCAGCCGCATTACCGCATGGGGTGGTGATAATGTGACAGAGAGTATCGTTGTAGCTTTTATTTCCGGTGGACTGACGCTGTTAGGAGTCCTGATTTCTAACAACAAGCATCAGGCAGTCGCAGATACAAAGATCGAGGAGCTGACCCGGGAAGTCCGGGAACACAACAATTTCGCCAAGCGCGTCCCGGTGATGGAAGAGCAAATCAAAGTTATCAATCATCGAATTTCGGATTTGGAGGAATATCACAAGTAATTACCGGCTTGTGCCGGAGAAATAGAAAGGAGTACATATTATGAACAACATCCAGGAAACCCTGCTGGCCTACACTGCCGGCGAAAAGACCACGGAAGAGGTCAACGAGATCTTCAAAGGTAGCGGCCTCACCTTCACCCCCGGGAAGAATGCCCTGACGGAGGAGGAGATCCGCGCCACCACCATCGGCACCTATCCCGATATGGCCAACGGCTGGGGCCTGCTGGACACCGGCACCGGCTCCATGGACAAGGTATTCCTCAAGGACGGTAAGCTGGACCATGTGGTCAACGAGATCATGCCCAACGGAAAGCCTGTGTCCACCATGTATGTGTACATTGCTGGCCGCCTGTACAACGTTGAGGGCGATACTCTGGTGGAGTACAAGGCCCCCGATACCACTCCTGTGAAGAAGCAGTTTGGCCCCGATACCCGTAAGCGGCCGGAGTATGCCGGTCAGACTGTCCGTGTCGGCAAGTACGACATCACCTACAACGACAAGGGCTACGCCGTAAAGTCCGTGCTGGCGGAGTAAGGAGGGACATACCATGAGTGACAAGACCACAACCTGGCTCCGGGCCGCCGGTGTCCGGGCCGTCAAAACCGTGGCTCAGACCGCTGTGGCCACCATCGGTACCGCTGCGGTTCTGGGAGATGTAAACTGGGTCATGGTGGGCAGCGCGTCTGTGCTGGCGGGGATCCTGTCCCTGCTGACCAGTGTGGCGGGCCTGCCGGAGGTCCAGACCAGCCAATCGGCCAACACAGCCATCTGAGTATCATCAAGAGCCGGGGGCCAGATGGCCTCCGGCTCTTTGCAAAAAGGAGGAACTATGCAATTTGCAGCAACGTATCCGCTGGCGGAGATCCGGCGGATCCAGATCTATCACAACACCAAGGGCTACACGGAGCGGGACCTGGACAAGATCCTGGCGGAGACCGGCGGCAGTTTTATCTTCGGTGGCCCGATCTTTTTGAGCAACCTGCAGGCCTGCTGCCACCTGCGGGGAGACGGCGTCACCTACTGCGCGCCGAATTACACCGCCCGGGTCATGCAGTGGAGCAATGACGCCCAGGACTACCGGATGGGCATTGCCCCCTGCAATGCCGACAACTATGTGGAATGTGTGCATCTGATCGTGGACGGCACACCGGTGAAGCAGCCGCACTATCAGCCGGATATGAGCGGAGAGCGGCCCCGGCAGGCCATCGGCAGCAAGGAGGGGCGCTTTGCCTACATCGTCACCCAGACGGCCTACACGCCGGAAGATCTTCGGGATGTGCTGATGGCCGCCGGGTGGGACGCGGCTATCATGCTGGACGGCGGCGGCTCCGTGTGCTACCGGGACCGGACCGGCGCGGGCTTTGTGGGTGACGGCGACCGGGTGATCCCGTTCTATATCGTGGTGCACCTTCAGGCAGATGTGTCCGATTCGGACACCGCCGGGGACTACGTGGTGACAGCAGAGAGCGGTCTCAATATCCGCAGCGGCCCGGGGACGGAGCACGACAAAGTGGGCGGCTATGCCTACGGCGCCGTGGTGGCCGTCCAGGCCGTCCGGGACGGCTGGGGACGGACGGACAAGGGCTGGGTGTCCATGGCCCATGTGAAGCCCGTAGATGGCGCCCAGACGGGCTTGACGGACAACGGCCTGACTATCATTCAGGACCTGATCCCCTGGGGAAGATCCAACCGCCCGGGCGGCAGCAATCCGGATTCCTACATTACCATCCACGAGACCGGCAACTACGCCAAGGGCGCCAATGCGGCGGCCCACGCCAGCTGGCTGAAAGGCGACGATGCGGCCGGGAAGAAGATCTCCTACCACTACACAGTGGACGACCATTCGATCTACCAGCACCTGCCGGATGACGAGCGGGCCTACCACGCCGGCGACGGCGGCAGCGGCCCGGGCAATGCCGCCAGTATCGGCATTGAGATCTGCGTCAACGAGGATGGGGATTTTGCCCAGGCCACGGTCACTGCGGCGGCGCTGGTGCGGCTGCTGATGCAGCGGCACGGCATCCCCCTGGCCAACGTGGTGCAGCATAACCACTGGAATGGGAAGGACTGCCCCAAGACCATCCGGGCCACGGCGGGCGCCTGGGAGGCATTCCTGACCCTCTGCGGCGGGGAGGTGTCCCAGGGCCGGGACACAGAGCTGGAGGCCGCTGTGGACGTCCTGGCGGCCGCTGGGGTGATTGACAGCCCCGACCGGTGGAAGGCGCTGGAGTACACGGACGCCAGTGTCCGGATGCTGCTGATCAAGATGGCCAATCACTTGTAATCATACTTAGAAGTATGTTACAATACATAGCTGTTGTGGCCGCCGTAGTGTACAAAAACGGTGGAATGTATGTGGCGCAGTGGGTTGACCGGCCCCTGCTAAGGGAGTAGGGTGTCTAATAAACGCCGCGAGGGTTCAAATCCCTCCTTCTGCGCCACGTGGCCGCAAAGTTTGCTTTGCGGCCACGTTTTTTTACAGCGAATTTGCAAATGATAGATTCTTCCTAAAGGAAATCTACTTGCAGTATTAGGAGGAAGCGGGTATGGAGTGTGACAAGCTGTTGAATCTGGCCATGGATCTGGGGTGCAGCCTGATGAAAAGCGGTGCGGAGATCTACCGGGTGGAGGAGTCTGTTTACCGGCTGCTTGCCGCCTATGGAGGAGAGGATGCCCAGGTATTTGCCATTCCCAGCTGCCTGATCATCAGTCTGCGGGCGGCAGACGGCCATCCCGTTACCCGGATGCGCCGGATCCCCGCTCATGGTACGGATATCGAACTTTTGGAGCGGTGCAACGCCCTTTGCCGGAGCCTTTGTAAAACAGTCCCGCCGCTGGAAAGCGCCCAGGAACAGGCCGCTGGCCTGCAGCCCCAGTGCCGGACTTATCGGCCCGCCCAGACCATGCTGGGGTATGGATTGGCTCCTGCCTTTTTCACCCTGCTCTTTGGCGGTGGATTCCGGGATGGAGTGTGCGCGCTCCTGAGCGGATTAGCAGTGGGACTCTGCCTGCTGTATGGAGCCCGGTGGTTTGGAAATAACCACTTTCTGCGCACGGTATGCTGCAGCGCAGTTGCCTCTCTGGTCTCTTTGGTACTGGTAAGGTTGGGACTGGGCGTGAGTGTAGACCTCATTACCATTGGCGTTTTGATGCTGCTGGTGCCGGGCGTGGCCCTGACCAACGCCATGTGGGAAATCGTGGCGGGGGACACCTATTCCGGTATCAGCCGCACGGCCGAGGCCATTCTGGCGGCTACGGCCATTGCACTGGGGGCAGTGGTAGGCCTTGGGATTGGCCGGATCCTTTAATGAGGAGGGGAGCATATGGAAATTTGGTCTGCATATTTGCTGCCCAGTGTATATGCTTTTGCAGCCTGTGTGGCGTTTACCTTTGTATTCAATATTCACGGCTGGGGAAAGCTCATCTGCGGCGTAGGCGGAGCCATCGGATGGCTGGTGTATCTGCTGTGCGGAGAAGATATCCTGGCGGCGTTCATCGCTGCGGTGAGCATAGGCATTTTCTCAGAGGTCATGGCCCGGGTACGCCGGTGTCCCGTTACCGGATATCTGCTGGTGGCGTTGCTTCCTCTGGTGCCCGGCGGCGGCATCTATTATGCCATGAGCTACTGTGTGGCGGGGGAGACCCAGCTCTTTCTAAGTGCCCTGCTTCACACCCTGGGGATGGCTGCAGCGCTGGCGGTAGGCGGGATCCTGGCATCCTCCGTGTTCCGCAGATTGCTCCAACGGGTGGAGCGGCTGCGCAGGAGCTGAGGCCGAAATAGCAGGAAGTGCCGTTTTTCGCTTTATTTCGATGAATTGCTTGACAGAAAAATCCCGGTGGGGTATAATTTTCCCATTGTTGTTATTTAGGAGGAACATCTATGGGATATTTGATTGCCATCAGTGTCTATCTGCTGGCACTGGTGATTTACGGACTTGTAATCGCCCACAAAAAGGTCAAGACGGCCGATGATATGGTGACCGGCGGACACCGGATTCCCTTTATCATCCTGGTGGGCAGCCTGCTGGCTACCTGGTGCGGCGGCGGCGGTATTACCGGCTCCGCCGGCGTGGTGTATACCGGCGGCCCCTGGGTGGGCGCCATCACTTTTGCCGCACCGCCTATCGGCATCATTTTGCTCTATTTCATTGCAGGAAAGGTTCGTAAGTCCAATAAGGTGACGGTGCCGGAGATCATGGAGGCCCGCTACGGCAAAGCCGCCAGCATCATCTCCGCCCTGTGTGTGATGCTGGCCTATGTGGGTGTGCTGGCTACCCAGCTCAAGGCCGCGGCGGACATTCTGGTGCTGCTGTGCTCTTCCAGCGGCGTGGAACTCTCCCACGGTATGGCTCTGACCATCTGCACCGTGGTAATCGCGGTGATCACCGTGGGCGGCGGCCTGGTGTCTGTCGCCTATTCCGACGCCGTCAGCGCCCTCATCATGATCGGCGGCTTCTTCCTGGCCATTCCCTTCCTGATCAGCGTGGCCAACAGCCAGGGTGCCGTGCTGCCGGAGGCCAAGACCACCATTACCGGCGGTATGTCCGGCGTGGAGATCCTGGGCTACTTCCTGCCCTCCCTGGCCCTGATGCTGGGCGACCAGAATATGCTCCAGCGCTTTGCCTCCGCCAAGAACAGCGACGAGGCCAAGAAGTCCAACATCGGCATGTTCATCGGCGAGGTCCTGGTGATCATCAGCATCATCGCCCTGGTGACCGAGGCCGCCAAGCTCTATCCCTCTCTGGAGACCCCCTCCAACGTCATCTTCCAGGTGGCGGTGGACTACCTGCCCCTGGCCTTCGGCGCCCTGGTGATGTGCGCCTGCATGGCCTTTATCGTCACCACGGCGGACAGCTATCTGCTTTCCTCCGCTACCAACCTCACCAACGACATCTACGAAAAGTACATCCGCAAGGATGCCACGGACAAGCAGAAGATGCTGGTGCTGCGGGTGACCATTGTGGTCTTCAGCGCTATCGCCGTGGCTCTGACGCTGTATTTTCCCACCGTGCTGGCCCTGCAGATGACTGCTTACACCATGTACGGTGCGGCCATCACCCCTGCGATCCTGTTTGCCCTGTTCTCTAAGCGGGTGACCCCTGCCGCGGGTCTGGCAGGCATCATCGTGGGCGGACTTGCCACCATTGTGTGGACGCTGATGGGCACTCCCGGCGGTGTACAGTGTGCCATCGTGGCAGTGCCGGCGTCGGTGATCGCCATTTTGCTGGTGAGCGCTGTCACCAAAAGCAGCGACCCCGCTCGGTCTCTGGATGCCCTTTATACGGATAACTGACCACAAGGGGCAGAAGGGATTCCTTCTGCCCCTGTTCATTTGAATGATCATTTCTCATTTACAAAGAAAGGAAGATGCTGTATGGAAGATCCGCGGATCCGCAAGCTGGCCCGGTTCCTGATCCGGGGCGCGGTAGAGCTGAAAGCAGGGGAGAAGATCCTCATTGAGCTTCACGGCAGCGAGACGGGACTGATGAAGGCCCTGGTACAGGAGGCTTATGCTGTGGGCGGCAAGCCCTTCATCCACATTTTTGACTATGCCGTGGAGGGCGCTCTGGTCCAGGGGGCCGACGCGGAGCACATGGAGGAGATTGCTTCCTATGAGCTTGCCCGCATGAAGGATATGGACGCCTATATCGACATCCGGGCCACCACCAACATCAGCATGTGGCATAACGTCTCCGATGAGGCCCAGCGCCGCTACCGCCAGTATTACTGGGGGCCCATTCACCTCTCCGAGCGCTGCAACCACACCAAGTGGTCTGTGCTGCGCTATCCCAACGACGCCATGGCCCAGCTGGCTGGCGTCTCCACGGAGGAGTATGAGGATTTCTACTTCAAGGCCTGCCTGGTGGACTATGAGAAGATGGGCCGGGCCATGGAGCACCTGGAGGCTCTCATGGACAAGACGGACCGGGTGCACATCGTGGGTCCCGGTACGGACATCTCCTTCTCCATCAAAGGTATCCCCAGTTACGGGATGCACGGAAACCGCAACATTCCCGACGGTGAGATTTACACTGCGCCGGTGAAGGACTCCGTCAACGGCTATATCACCTACAACTGCCCCTCTCCTTATGACGGGTTCCTGTTCCGGGACGTGTATCTGGAGTTCCGGGACGGTAAGATCGTCAAGGCCACCAGCAACAACACCCCCTATATGAACGAGATCTTTGACATTGACGAGGGCGCCCGCTATATCGGTGAGTTTGCCCTGGGCGTCAACCCCGTCATCAACCACCCCATCGGAGATATCCTCTTTGACGAGAAGATCGCCGGCAGCTTCCACCTGACTCCCGGCAACAGCTACGACAACACCTCCAACGGCAACCACTCTGCCGTCCACTGGGATCTCATCCAGATCCAGACGCCGGAGTACGGCGGCGGTGAGATCTGGTTTGACGATGTGCTCATCCGCAAGGACGGCCGCTTTCTTCCGGAGGAGCTTCAGTGCCTGAACCCGGAAAACCTGCTGGATGAAGATGGGGAGGCGCAGTGATGGATACCGTGGTCGACCGCCTGGTGCGGTATGCAAAAGTTTACAGCGAGAGCGACTATTATGGCCAGAGCGGTACCCCCAGCGCCCAGCGGGAATTCGATATGGCCAATCTCCTGGTGGAGGAGCTCCACGGCATGGGTATCGACAATGCCTTCGTGGATGAACACTGCTATGTCTACGCCTGGGTGCCGGCCACGCCGGGGTATGAGCACCTGCCCGCCATCGGCCTCATCGCCCACATGGATACCACCCCGGACATGACGGGCAAGGACGTCAAGCCCCAGATCCTCCACTACGAGGGCGGGGACCTGGTTCTCAACCGGGAGCAGAATATCGTCATGGAGGCTGCCCGATTCCCGGAGCTTGCCAAGTTCGTGGGTCAGGATCTGGTCTGCTCTGACGGCACCACACTGCTGGGAGCCGACGACAAGGCGGGCATCGCCATCATCCTCCAGGCGGTGGAGGAGCTGCTGGCGGAGGGAGCACCTCACGGAAAGATCTGCCTGGGCTTCACACCGGACGAGGAGATCGGCCGGGGCGCCAGTAACTTTGACGTGGCGGGCTTCGGCGCGGACTTTGCCTATACCCTGGACGGCGGGGACATCACGGACTACGAATACGAGACCTTCAACGCCGCCATGGCCACAGTCACGGTCCACGGCTTCAGCATCCATCCCGGCACCGCCAAGGACAAGATGAAAAATGCCCTGCTGATTGCCATGGAGTTCAACGCTTTGCTGCCCGCTCTGGAGACGCCGGGCCACACAGAGGGATATGAGGGCTTTTTCCACCTCCAGGAGCTGCACGGCAAGGTGGAGCAAGCAAAAATGGTTTACATCATTCGGGACCACAGTATGACCCGCTTCCAGGAGCGCAAAGCACTTTTCCGGAAGGCCACGGAGGAAATGAACCGCCGCTATGGGGACGGTACCGTGGAAGCAGAGGTAGAGGATCAATATTACAACATGTATGAGGTTCTCAAGGACCGTATGGAGATCGTTGCACTGGCAGAGGAGGCCATGCGGGCGGCAGGCGTCGATAACCCCACCCACTCTCCCATCCGGGGCGGCACCGACGGGTGCATGCTGACCTACAAGGGACTGCTGTGTCCCAATCTTCCCAGCGGCGGCCATAACGCCCATGGACGGTTCGAGTTCGCCCCGGTGGAATCCCTGAAGACCGGTGTGCGGACCGTGAAGGCCCTGGTTTCCCCGGAGCTGGTGGAGCAGGTTATTTTGAAAAAGGAGTGCTGATGGGTATGTATGAAGCGCGGATCCAGCGGGTGCTGGCGGCTATGAAAGCCATGGGACTGGAGCAGATGATCGTCTCTGATCCCGACAGTATCTGGTATCTGACGGGCTACTATGTGTATCCCTTTGAACGGATGCTGGTTTTGTACCTGCGAAGCGACGGGAACCACATCCTGTTTTTGAATAAGCTCTTCCCGGTGCCGGAAGCTCCCTATGAGCAGGTGTGGTTCTCCGATACGGATGACTACCTTTCCAAGCTGGCGGAGCGGGTGGACGGCAATGCACCCCTTGGCATTGACAAGGACTGGCCTGCCCGGTTCCTGCTGCCGCTGATGGCGGCGCATCCCGGCTGCCGCTGTGTGGTGGCTTCCGACTGCGTGGACGATGTGCGTGCCTGCAAAGACGAGACGGAACGTCAGCTGATGCGGGCTGCCTCCCGCATCAACGACACCGTCATGGAGCGGGCTGCTGCGTTCATGCGGGAAGGCGTTACGGAGCGGGAAGTGGCCGATTATATCAACGCCCAGTATGCGGCGGAGGGCTGCGACGCTGCGGCTTTCCAGACCATCGTCTCCTTCGGCGCCCATGCGGCGGATCCCCATCATGAGGCGGATCAGACCCCCCTGAAGGCCGGTGATTGTATCGTCATCGACATGGGCTGCCGGAAGGACCGCTACTGTTCCGACATGACCCGCACCTTCTTCTGCGGGGAGCCGGATCCCAAGTACGCGGCTATTCACGATCTGGTGCGGGAGGCCAATGAGATCGCCGAGTCCCTGATCCGGCCCGGTGTGCCCCTGTGTGAGCTGGATAAGGCGGCCCGGGATCATATTGCTGCCGCAGGCTATGGGGAGTATTTCACCCACCGCCTGGGCCACTTTATCGGCCAGACAGACCACGAGAAGGGGGATGTCAGTGGTACCAATACCAAGACGGCCCAGCCGGGTATGATCTTCTCCATTGAGCCTGGCGTGTATTTGCCTGGAGAATTCGGTGTCCGGGTGGAAGATCTGGTACTGGTGACGGAAGATGGCTGTGAGATTTTGAACCACGTGGACAAGCACTGGCGGACTGTGGGTTGAGAGGCCTGCCCGCTGACAGAAAAAGGAGCACCTCCGCCCGATTGGGCAGAGGTGCTTTCTTAATATTCTTAATATTGATGAATGGCCCGCACCGCTTCTTGTGTAGTGTTTTTCGGATAGAGCTCAAAGCCGATGAGACCCCGATACCCGATTTCCTCCAGACAGGAGAAGATCCGGTGGTAGTTGATCTCTCCGGTACCCGGCTCATGGCGGCCGGGGGCGTCGGCCACGTGAACATGGCCCAGCTGGCTTCCGCAGGCCCGGAGGTGGCCGCACAGGTCACCCTCCTGAAGCTGCATGTGGTAGACATCAAAGAGCATTTTCAGCAGAGGAGAGCCTACCATGGCAGTCAATTCCGCGGCGGTTTGTGAGGAGGTGAGAAAATTCCCCGGGTGATCCGTGACGGTGTTCAGCGGCTCCAGATTCATCCGGATGCCGGTAGCCTCCGCCAGTTTGGCGCAGGCGCAGAGCCCATCATACAGGGTGACCAGCTTTACGGCGGCAGAGAGGCCGTCACAGCGATCCGCAACCATGCCGCCGGGGCCCAGAGCGTTGGAATGGATGGTGAGGCTCCTGACTCCAATTTGCCGGGCCGTCTCTGCTGACCGGTGGAGAAATTCCTGATAGGCAGTCCTGTGAGCGGGATTCACCAGGGAATAGGAGGCATCCCCGTTGAAAGCGGCGATCCCTACACCGGCACGTTCTGCCGCTTCTTGGACAGCACTCAGATTCTTGTCCTCCCAGCTCCAGAACTCCACAAAAGGAAATCCGTCCGCTGCGGCGGCCTGGAAGCGCTCCAAAAAGGGGAGTTCCTGATACATACACTCAATACAGGCGGATTTTTGCAGGGTCACAGTGCCTCACGCTCCTTTGTCCGGCATGAAACAGGCCGGAGATCAGTTTCATTTTGGCAGCAGGGGATGAAATTGTCAATGATGAGTGGGATTCAAGCTGAAAAAGATTTGCGAGAGAGGCGGAAGTGATGGTACTGCTGCGCAGCTTCAGGAAGAACAGACTACGCTTTGCGTTTGAGGCGGCAGAGCCCAAATCGGCTCCGCAAGAATCAACTGCGGGAGAGAGCAGGGGCAGTGTGCAAAGAGGAAGCCGGTGCCCAGCACCGGCTTCCTCTCAGACATAGAATAGATCAGTTGCAAGACCTCTCAGATGGAGGCCGGGGGATCTCCGGAGGCGTTTTGCTCCGTACGCTCTACAAACTCCTTCAGACGGGAGAATGTCTCATCACTGAGGTCGTGCTCCACCTTACAAGCATCTTCTGCTGCTACAGCGGGATCCACACCCAGTAGGACAAAAAAGCGGGTAATGGTCTTATGACGTCCATAGATCCGGCTGGCGATCTCCAGTCCGCTTTCGTTGAGCGTGATGCTTCCGTCGGTATCCATGGAGATATAGCCGCTCTCCCGCAGCTTTTTCATGGCAATGCTGACACTGGGCTTGGAATATCCCAGTTCATTGACCACGTCGATGGATCGAACCTGACCGCGCCGCTCCCGCAGAACCAGGATGGATTCCAGATAATCCTCAGCAGATTCATGAATGACCACGTGCGGTCACCTCCTTCATACAAGAGATATCCTTATGTTAACAAGAATACAGTTGGAATGCAAGCCGATTTTACGGGAAGAAGCCCTTGCAATCAGAAAAGAAAGTTTGTAGAATGCAGGGAGAAAGGATGCGATCATAGGTGAAGAAGAGAATCTGGCTGGGAGCCCTTTTGGCGATTCCGGTACTGGCGGTGCTGGGTTACGTAGGTTATGCCGAGGCGGCGTACTACCGGCTGGAAGACAGGCTGGCGCTGGATGTGGATCATCAACAGGGGGACCAGGCGCAGCCGGATACGGAGTATACGCTCCTATCCTATAATGTGGGATTTTTGGCGTACAGCGCCGATTACAGCTTCTTTATGGATGGGGGCGAGGAATCCCGGGCCAGAAATCCCCAGGCGGTGGAGGCCAACGGCCAGGGGGTACTGGAGACTGTCCGGGAAGTATCTCCGGATTATCTCTTCATGCAGGAAGTGGATGTGGATGCTACCCGCTCCTGGCATATCGATGAGGTGGAACTGCTGACAGGGGAACTGGCGGACTATAATCGGATTTTTGCGCAGAACTATGATTCCCCCTATCTCTTCTGGCCTTTGACGGTGCCGCACGGGGCGTCTCGCTCCGGAATCGTGACGCTCTCCCGCTGCCGAGTGGAGAGCGCTCTGCGGCGCAGTCTTCCGGTGGAGACAGGGTTTTCCAAATTCCTGGATCTTGATCGTTGTTACAGCGTCTCCCGGGTACCGGTGAGCAATGGACGGGAACTGTGCCTTTATAATGTCCATCTCTCTGCCTATACCACTGACGGTTCCATTGCAACCGAGCAGCTGGCCATGCTGCTGGAGGATATGGAGGAGGAGTACCGATCCGGAAATTATGTGATCTGCGGAGGAGATTTCAACAAGGATCTTCTGGGGGATTCCGGCAGTATATTCGGAGTTTCCGGCGAGGCATATACCTGGGCCCAGCCTTTCCCTGAAGAGTTAGTACCGGAGGGGATCTCCCTGACTGCCCCACTGGATGAAGAACACCCGATCCCCTCCTGCCGCAATGCGGACAAGGCATATGACCCGGAAACATCCTTTGTCCTGACAGTAGACGGCTTTCTGGTGTCGGATAATGTGGAAGTGACCGGCGCGCAGGTGGTGGATACCGGGTTTGCCTGGTCTGACCACAATCCGGTAAAGCTGGTTTTCCGGCTGACGTAATACTTGGTGCCCTTAAAAAATTTTAGAAAAATCGAAAAATGGTGTTGACATTTTAACCTGTGCTTGCTATACTAAATCCTGTTCTGACGCGGTGAACAAAAAACACTGCTGAAAAGAAACAGAATATGGGGGTATAGCTCAGCTGGGAGAGCGCTTGACTGGCAGTCAAGAGGTCAGCGGTTCGATCCCGCTTATCTCCACCAACGAAAACTGAATATGGTATGTGGGGGTATAGCTCAGCTGGGAGAGCGCTTGACTGGCAGTCAAGAGGTCAGCGGTTCGATCCCGCTTATCTCCACCAAAAAGCCTGAAATCGTAAGATTTCAGGCTTTTTGTATATATACGTCCGGCAACAGTTAGGATCTGCGAAAAGAGGAGCCCATACAGGGCTCCTTTTTTATTACGTTCAAAATCAACCGCCATGCCCGGAGGAGCTGACGGGGGCACTTTTTTGCGCTTAAGAGGTTTTTGCACTTCCCAAAAGAGATCTTGTAATTTAGTGTTCTTGTTACTTTTTCACGGATAGGAGTAGGAATCCTCGATACAATACAGATATTACAAAACGAGCGGAGGATTTGGTATGAGGAGACATGATTTGACGGCGAAGCAAATTGAGGATTATGGGGAGTACCTGCATGCAGAGGAACGCAGTACCGGTACAGTGGAGAAGTACCTGCGGGATGTAGGGGCATTTGTCCGGTTTCTGGACGGCAGACCTGTGACGAAGGAGATGGCTGCAGGATGGAAAGAGGCACTGACTGCTCAAAACTATGCTCCTGTGACAATCAATTCCATGCTGGCTGCCCTGAACGGCTTGTTTCGCTTTCTGGGCTGGGAGGAGTGCCGGGTAAAGTTTCTGAAAGTACAGCGCCGGTTGTTCCGGGATGCAGGGCGGGAACTGGTGCGCAATGAGTATGACCGACTTTTGGAAGCGGCCCGGGCACAGGGACAGGAGCGCCTGGCGCTGTTGATGGAGACCATCTGCGCCACAGGGATCCGGGTCAGTGAAGTGCGGTATATCACGGTGGAGGCCGTCCGGCAGGGACGCGCGGAAGTCTCGTTGAAAGGGAAGATCCGCACCATCCTGATTCCCAGTAAACTTGCTCGGAAGCTGGCGAAATACGCCCGGAAACAACAAACCGTCTCCGGTGAGATCTTTCTCACGGGAAACGGAAGAAGCCTGTCCAGACGGCAGATCTGGGCGGAGATGAAGAGGCTGTGCACAGCGGCGGGCGTGGAGCCGTCCAAGGTGTTTCCCCACAACCTGCGGCACCTGTTTGCCACTACCTTTTACAAGGTATGCAAAGACATTGTTCGCCTGGCTGATGTGCTGGGACACTCCAGCATCGAAACGACCCGTATCTATCTGGTGACCTCCGGTGCGGAGCATATCCGGCAGCTGGATCGAATGGGTTTGGTCTCATAAGATAAAATCAACATTTTGTCTAAAGAATTCGCCGCGTAACACGCTAGTAATTACATATTGCTAGAAAAGTATAGCACAATTTCCAGGGATTTTCAATATCTTTCCAATATTTAACAGTCGTATAAAACGGCCGCTTAAGGGGATCTTTTATGCGGCCAAAATTTGCTGCGCCAAAATCCTCTTAATTTCTTTAATTTTCCAATTTTTGATTTGATAGATAAAAAGCCCCTATCACAAAATGTTGATTTTGTGATAGGGGGGTGATGACTTGCGGGAGACGCTGGAAGCATATTGCGGACGCGCGGAGCGGCCGGATTTACTGGAGCAGTGGGACGTCCAGCGCAATCTTCCCTTGAGCCCAAGTCAGGTTACCCGCGGCAGCAAGCGCAAAGTCTGGTGGCGGTGTGAGTACGGACACTCCTGGCAGGCAGCGGTACATACCCGGACCGGCAGCGGAACCGGCTGCCCGGTATGTGCGGGGAAAGTCCCTGTGGCGGGGCAGAGCGATCTTGCCACCTGCTGTCCGGAGTTGGCCCGTCAGTGGCATCCTACAAAAAATGGAGCGTTGACTCCGGATCAGGTGCTTCCCGGCAGTCACCGGCAGGTGTGGTGGATGTGCGGGCAGGGCCATGAATGGCGGGCGCAAATCAAGTCCCGGGTAGCCGGCTGCGGCTGCCCGGTATGTGCAAACCGGAAAATCCAGACAGCGGAAAATGATCTGGCGGCCTGCTATCCGGAGTTGGCCCGTCAGTGGCATCCCACAAAGAACGGAAGCCTCACCCCGGATGCGGTGACGCCGGGATCCCGCCGGAGGGTCTGGTGGATCTGCGAAAAGGGCCACCAGTGGCAGGCATCCGTGGCCTCCCGAACTTCGGGAGGGACTGGGTGCCCGGTATGTACCGGAAAAAAGATCATCCCGGGAGAAAACGATCTTCAAAGTCAGTATCCGGACATCGCCGCCCAATGGGATCAGGAGCGGAACGGACTCCTCAAACCGGATCACATCGCGCCCTGTGCCAACCGGAAGGTCTGGTGGCGGTGCGGGCTGGGACACGCCTATCAGGCGACAGTGGCGGCCCGTACCATGAGTGGCAGCGGTTGCCCCTATTGCAGCGGAAAGCGGGTGCTGGCCGGATTCAACGATCTGGCTACCCGGGAACCGGAGTTGGCCCGTCAGTGGCATCCTGATCTAAATGGGGTCCTGACCCCGGAAATGGTCACAGTGGGGAGCCACCGGAAAGTCTGGTGGATCTGTCCGGAGGGCCACGTGTGGAAGGCGGTGATCTACTCCCGGGCGGGGCCGAGGAAATGCGGCTGTCCCGTATGCGCGGGAGTGGTGCGCGGGAAGCGCGCAATATAACCCGGCGGGGATGGCAAGGAGGCGGATGCCGATGGGAAGCAAAAGCGCACGGCGGCGCGGCCCGGTGTTTCCTGAATAAGCCGGACTTTTTGCGGTCATGAATGATTCAGTGGAGCCGATTTGACTGGATTCCGGATATCGGGTTTTCAGCCGGCGGTCTGCTGAGCATGGGAGAGAGCCAAAAGGCCGCTGTCAGCCAAAATCGAAATGAATGATGGGAGGGACGTGCGAGTTTAAGATGAGACAATAAATCCACAACAGGAGAGGAGTATCTTTCAAATGAAGAAACTGCGAAAATCTCTGAGTTTGCTGTTGACACTGACCATGGTCCTCAGCCTGTTCTGCGGGATGAGTACGGTGGCCCATGCGGCAGCCTTGGACGTAAAGATTTATGATCAGGATGGTATTTCTGTTTCGTTGAGCCGGGAGATTGAACCGGTCATAAAAAAAGATGTAAAATTTACAGTTATCATTGATGGAACTACGGTACTTTCAGAGATGAATGTGTCCGGGGTGGCTTTGACGGCTAACAATCTCTCTGTAGAGGCGGAGGGATATACCGTTACTTATGAAGGCGAGCATACAACGGTAGCTGCCGGGACATTGACGCTGAACGCCAACTTGGATGACGAGTACAGTGTGATTATCAACCTGGCTTCCGAAAAAAAGCAAGACGCCATCCTAATTGCGGATGATAGAACCGAGTATGGTACGTTCCATTGGCAAAAAAACAGTGCGGACAATACGGCTTTTCAGCGTAAAGTGACGGTCTATGTGAACGATGTGGAAACATATACACAAACCGTCAACACCCCGAAAGATTTGTCCAATGGTGGTACCAACAATCAATATTGGTTTACACCCAATGCGCAGGAATTTAAATCAGAATACAGCATGACGCCCCCGTACAGCCTTGGCCAGGTCACGAATCGAGATCTTTCCATTTACCTCACTACCAAATGCGGCTGTGGCCGAGATACATGTCTGTGTGAAGGCGGATGTACCTGCGAAAAGGATTGTACCTGTTCCGCTTGTATGGGTACAAATTTGGGAGATCATCAGATCAACACCGGTTACGGTATAATCGATTATAAAGACACTGTCCTCGGAGGGAAGGGATACCGTTTTACCGTTGAGGTGTATGTAAATGGGCAGAAGGAATTTACCTCACCCGAACTGCGCATACCTGGCAGTTGGCCTGGTGCAGTTAAATTTACGCCGAAAGGCGGATATTTTTACCATGAGCCTAATGGATATGACTTGGATACAGCCATGTCCACTTCCAGCTGGGATTATCTGACCGGAACAGTTACATTCGGCGGTGCCTTGGAAGCAGATCGCGAGTATGATAATATCCTGAGGATCTATCTTTGGACCTTTGAGAATGACGTCCTTCTGGATGTGGAGAGACGGCCTTGGGACAATGCAAGCGAAGTCACCGGATATTTGATCTCCTATGATGCATATGATCCGGCGACTAATACAGTGAAAACATATACTTACGAGGCTACCAGCTTCCTTGCGGCACAGGCTCAGCATGTTCCGTTGGGAACGGAAGTTACTTTAACTGCAATCTGTCCAGAGGGTAAAGAAGTAACAAAATGGTCTACGGCAGAGGGGTACCTGAATGCCGAATTTGATGGAATCAACGGCGGAAACGGTTCAACTGAAGCCTATGGAAATACAGCATATCTGACGGTCAACCAAACCACCGAGAAAAGGATATTGGTATACATTGAGGGAATTCAGAATGTTGTGCCTCCCACGGATGAAGACTTGAAAGCACTGCTGAATGGCGAAATTTCGGTGGTATGTACTGCGGATGAGAATCATACAAAGGCTGATTATGATTTGGATCTTGGCACCGTAACCCGCCCGACCGGAGTCACCGGCAATGCCCTCAACAAGTATGCGTATGAACTTACCATCAAGTCGGATTCCTACGTAAAACAATACAATCAGACTGTGGGGAAGGATCATACGCCTGCAAGTGAGACCAAAACGGTTATATTAGAGTATGATGGGAAGAGCTGGACAGTACAAGCTGGGGATACTCCTGCCGAGTTCAAAGTGGCATGCTCCACTATTCCTGATCCGGCTTATACCCTGACCTATGATGCCAACGGCGGATATTGGGGCACTGCCGACAAGACGATTCAGACGGAGACCGATTTGCCGGCTGGGTCGCATACGCTGAATTATTCCGACACCTCGGCTGCAGCAGACTCTCCGGCACCGACCCATGATCCAGTAAACGGGACTGATATCCTCTTTGTGGGCTGGTCTCTTGCAGAGGAGATGAAAGGCGAGATCTTAGACAAAGATGGTACGCCGATCGGGCTCATTACATCAGGCAGCATCAACATGAACCAGTCCTTCACTGTCTATGCGGTCTGGGCTGAGGATAGCAATGGCAACGATGTCCCCGATTATCAGGAAAAGGCTATCACGGTTATTTTTAATCCAAACGGTGGCTCTATTGCTAGTGGTAATGCGAGCGTTACCTTAGAGCCGTTCCCGGATAAACCTACGTATGGCACCGCTCCCACGGTAACGCCTCCCACCGGTCAGGAATTTGTCAACTGGACGCTCCAGGGCGATCCCACCGAATCGCTTGGAGATAAGGCCTATTTTACCTACAAGACCATCTTTGAGATGACTGGCGGTAAGAAGACCCCGGTGACCTTTGAGGCCAACTATCGGTCTTCCAATGCCATTACCATCACGCCCGCTGACATCACCATCTATATGGGCGGTGACGGCTATGAGGGTACCGTGACGGATGAAGAGGGAGATATGGCTGGAAGCGGTACCAAGAACGGCTTCCCGGAGCCCGGATTTACCGTCACACTTCCCGCAAGCCTGAAAGACGCCGATATGAGCAAACTGTTCCTCAGATATGAGGAAGCAGATGTTGTGTCTTACACCTGGAAGTTCGAGAAGTACGGTGAGGGAAATCATAATATCTACCGGATCGTTCCTGTTGAAGGAACGGCAAGCCGTCCCGTCCGGTTGGAGTTCAAAAAGGGTGATTTGATCATTACGGAAGACGCCTTTGATGTTAACCTGAATTTGAACCAGACGCTGGATATGACGGTTTACGGCGAAGGAATCGATCAGGAGCTGGTTTCCTTCGAGTATGAGGGAGAAAAGTACGATATTTCCGTGGGAATCGGCAAACTCACCGTTCGCGGCACCAGTGACCAGGTGCAATACGGTGTGGTAAACGAAGAGATCACAGCTGGAGCGCCCGGCCTGGAAGCTGAGAGCGGGACTACCTATATGGTCAACGACAGTACCGTGACCGTGGAGGATCCCAGCGGTATCGCCCTGCTCTTTGACGATGTGATTGAAACCAATACGGTTGAGAATGTCACCAATACGGACTTGCTGAAAAAAAGAGCAGATACATATCTGGGCGGCGCTGATCCCGACCGCCAGTATGAGTTCAAATACTTGGATCTGGTGGATCAGAACAACGGAAACGCCTGGGTGAAAGCGAATGGGACACTGACCGTTTACTGGCCTCTGCCCGCCAATGCCGATCCGGATACGCTCCAGATTCTGCACTTTGCTGATGTCGACCGGAGCACAGAGGCAGATGACATAGCGGACGAAATCTCTGGATGTGATGTTGAAGAGGTCACAATCAAAGAGGTAACGGGCACCCATGTCGTCTTTGAGGTGACCAACAGCAGCTTCTCTCCCTTTGCGCTGGTGTATGAGACGAAGACCACCCCGCCGCAGGAAACGGTTACCGTGACCTTCAAGGTCGTCAACGGCACCTGGAGCGACGGTACCAGCAGCAACATAAAGGTGTCGGTGACCAAGGGTGAGTCCTTGACCCGCGACCAGATCCCCACCGGCATGAAGCCGAATTCCGGCTACAAGAAGCCCGGTTCCTGGGATACAACACCGGATACCAACAGAAAGCTCAACGACAACGTTACCTATACGTACACCTTTACCAAGTCCGGCGATACTGAACCGGAGGATGAGGACTGCATCCTGTACTTTGAATCCAATGGCGGTACCGAGTTCGAGAAGATCGACAATGGGAAAGATTCTTTCCGCATCAATCCCTACAGCGATTCCAAGTACGGTCAGCATATCCCCAGCCGTCCGGGCTACCGCTTCACCGGGTGGTATCGCGATGAGGATCTGAAGAACCGGATCGATGGTACGTTCAATGTCTATACCATTGTGACCATCTATGCCGGGTGGGAGCGGACTTCCGTGCCCTCCATGCTCAATGGTGATGACCACTACGCCTATATCCAGGGCTACGCGGACGGTACGGTACGGCCTAACGCCAACATCACCCGGGCTCAGGTGGCAACCATCTTCTTCCGGCTGCTGGACGAGGATGTGCGCAGCGATTATCTGACCACCTACAATACCTTCCCGGATGTGAATGCCGATTATTGGGCCAATACCGCCATCTCCACCATGGCATCTCTGGGCGTGATCAATGGCCGCAACAGTGGCCTGTTTGATCCTGACGCCTACATCACCCGTGCGGAGTTTGCGGCTATCTGCGCCCGCTTTGATGACAGCAATGTCAGCGGCTTCGACAGCTTTACCGATACCTTCGGCCATTGGGCGGAGGAGGAGATCGGACGTGCCGCCGCACTGGGCTGGATCCAGGGCTATGACGACGGTACCTTCCGTCCCAACCAGTACATTACCCGTGCACAGGCTGTGACCATGATCAACCGGGTACTGTGCCGCTTGCCGGAGGATGAGGATGATTTGCTGCCCGGCATGAGCGTCTGGACGGACTGCCGGGAGGGCGACTGGTGCTACCTGGCCATCCAGGAGGCTACCAACTCCCATGACTACGTCACCAAGGATCGCGTCTATGAGACTTGGACTGACCTGAACCGGGCCCCTGACTGGAGCCGGTACGAATAAGGGAAAGCGGGAATACCTCTGAGAAGAACACGCATTCCCAAACGACCCGGGCGGAGGATCCTCCGCCCGGGTTTGCATTTCATTGTAAAAAAACACACGAAGTGCCCAGATGAAAATTGACAAAATTCAACAAAAATGATATCATATTATCTATAAAACATGTGCACTATTTCGCTTGGGCGGAATTGCAAATCAACTTACGGAAAGGAAGACTGGGCAGCGGGAACGGATACAGACCAGTGACTTGCGGTTTTGGGCCGCGGTGTGAGCGGCTTTGTTTGTTTTCTGCGTCGTCCGGTGGGACGGCGCTTTTTTCGCCCCTCTGGAGTAGTCTTCCGCAGCTCGGGAAAGGATGGCGCCTATGGAAGAACTGAAGATGCTGGATCTGGGGATCATCGGACTTTATCTGGTGGTGATGCTGCTGGTGGGCGTGTGGTTCGTCAAACGCATCAAGAACACGGACGACTATTATGTGGCGGGCCGTACCCTGGGGCCTGTGGTTTTGGCAGCCACCGTCTGCGCCACCATCATCGGCGGCAGCGCCATGATGGGGCGGGCCGGCATCGCTTATACCACAGGTTTCAAGGCCATTGCAACAGCCATTCCCTATATGCTGGGTATGTTCATCTTCTCCGGATATGCAGGCCGTATCCAGAAGGTGGGCGAGAAGTATAACATCGAATCCATTCCCAGCCTTTTCGAGTTCCGCTTTGGAAAAGCGGCTAAGGTGGTGCTGGCAGCTATGGTGGCGTTTGCCATGGTGGGTACCGTGGCGGCACAGGTGACGGCCACCGCAACCATCATCAAGCTTCTGGGTGGCCAGGTGGGCATCAGCTATGAGATGGGAGCCCTCATTGCCACCTTGATCTTCATTATCTATACGGCGGCCTCGGGCCTGTTCGGCGTGGTGTATACGGATGTGGTGCAGTTCTTCATGCTCATCATCTTCGTCTACCTGCTGATCCCTGCCTCCAGTATTGCCAGTTTGGGAGGACTGGGAGAATTCTGGGCCAATGTGGATAAGAGCTACATCACCCCCTACATTGACGGGGAGATCCTGGGAGATATCGTGACCTATCTGGTCTTTACCATGGCAGGGGCCGAGATGTGGCAGCGGTCTTTCGCGGCCAAGGACGGGAAGTCCGCCAAGCGGGGTATGTTCTGGGGCACCGCGGTTTATGCCGTGACCATCGTGCTGCTCTTTGCCATGGGACTGGCGGCACAGCAGATCCTGCCCAACGTGGTGGAGGAGTTTGGCACCGCCGACGCCGTGGTTCCCGCTCTGGCAATCAAGATCCTGCCTCCGGGGCTCACGGGCCTGGCCCTGTCCGGCATTTTGTCTGTGATGATGAGTACCGCCGACAGCTATCTGCTGGTATCGGTGCAGACCGTTGTCAGCGATATCGGCAAGACCTTCCATCCCCAGATGACCCAAAAGCATGAGATCCTTTTCTCCCGCATCGCCTCTGTGGTGCTGGCTCTGGGGGCGCTGGTGATCGCCCTGTACATCAAGAGTGCCTACGACGTGCTGATGTTCGCCTGGGCCTTTTACGCAGCGGCGGCGGGGCTTCCCGCTCTGGCGGCCCTTTGCTGGAAGAAAGCTACCACCGCTGGGATCCTGTCAGGCATGATCGGCGGCTTTGTGGTAACGGTAGGGTGGAAGCTGGCCGGGCAGCCCTTCGGCCTGGGTGCCACGGTGCCCGGCGCCCTGGTGTGCGGCGTGCTGTTGGTGACAGTAAGCCTTGCCACCTATTCCAAGCATCCCACCATCATGGTTCATGTGGAGAAATGAAACTGGAAACCCCCGATGGGGTTTGCTTTTCTAGGTCGCACTGGACAGATGCGGTTGAGACGGATATAATAATAGGGCGATTTTTCCTGATTAAAAGGCCCAGGTGCAGATGCAGTCCAGAAGCATGAGACCGGCGGTGATGAAAAAGACCGTCTGGCGGCACCGGCCACTCATGGCGCCCACCATCCGCTCAAAGAGGGGCTGGAGGATGTAGAGGAAGAATACGCCTCCCAGACCAAACCGGACAGAGGGGGACAGGGCGATGCGGCCCTGGAAATTGATGCCGTAATCCACATAGGTCTGCCAGGGCCAGCTGCCGGTCAGTGCTTCCAGAATGTAGCTGGTGACCAGCTCAATGCCGGTAGCAACCGCCATGCAGCCCAGGAAGATCAAAAATGGCTTGACCAGCCGCAGCCAGCGGGGCTCCTTTTTGGCCATCAGCCGATGGAAACACGTCAGGAATGCCAGGGCGCCCACGCCGTACACCGGGCAGTAAGGGCCGAAAAGCACGCCCCGGTTGGTGAAGCCCCAGCGGTAGACCACCACTTCCAAAAACACTTCGTAGATCCAACCCAGGACGGAGTAGAGCAAAAAATAGAGAAAATATCGCTGGAGCGTAGGCCAAATGGCTTTGCGTTCCATGTACGGCACCGCCTTTCCTGATTTTTTCCCAGCATATCATATGGGCCGGGAAAAAGCATTACAAATATGTATCAATTTTGAACGGAGAATCCACATGCAGAACTACTTTGATGTGACATTGCCCGCCGACGACCTGCGGGCCATCAGCTCCATTGGTCTTGCCCATCTGGGGGATGCGGTGTTTGAGCTGCTGGTGCGTACCTGGCTGTGTACTCACGGGAAGGCCACGGGACGGGGGCTCCATCAGGCTACCATCCACCTGGTGTGTGCGGAGTCCCAGGCGGAGAAGGTGACCCGGATTCTGCCGCTTTTGACGCAGGAAGAGCTGGCGGTTTACAAGCGGGGACGCAACGCCCAGGTACACAGTGTGCCCGCCCACGCCAGCCGGGCCCAGTATGCCCAGGCCACCGCCCTGGAGGCCCTTTTGGGCTGGCTGTATCTGCAGGGACGGCGGGAGCGGATCAACGAGCTGTTTTGCCGGATGATGGAGGAATGACCTATGGCATTGGATGCTGTTTGTTTACAGGGGATCGTGGAGGAACTGCGGCCCCGGCTGACGGGACTGCGGATCGACAAAGTCCAGATGCCTGCCCGTGACCAGGTGATTTTGACGCTGCGGGCAGGGCGGCTGCTGCTTAATGCCGGAGCGGGAGCGCCCCGGATGCAGATGACGGAGATCGCCCGGGACAACCCGGCGGAGCCGCCCATGTTTTGCATGCTGCTGCGCAAGCACCTGGTGGGCGCCAAGGTAGCGGATCTCATTCAGCCGCCCCTGGAGCGGCTGGTACGCATAGAGCTGGATATCACCGACGATTTCGGCCGACCCGGCCGGCGGACGCTGGTGTTGGAGGCCATGGGCCGTCGGTCCAACCTGATTTTGCTGGATGGAGAGGGCCGCATCATCGACTGCCTGCGCCGGGTGGATGCGGATATGTCCGCCGCCCGGCAGGTGCTGCCGGGCCTCTACTACGATCCCCCGGCCTCTGTGGGCCGCCTGCCGGTGACGGAGGAGACGGAAGAGGGGTTTCGTGCCGCCTTTGCCGATGCTCCCGGAGACCAGGCTGCTGACCGGTTCCTGCTGGAGCGGTACTTTGGCGTTTCACCCCTGGTGGCCCGGGAAGTGGTGTTCCGTGCCACCGGAGAGACGGATCGGCGCCTGGCTGCCATGGATGATGCCGCCCGGGATCGGCTGTGGGGGGAACTGGCGGATCTCATCGCCCGCATCCGGGACAACCGCCTGACGCCGGTGTGCCTCTCCCGCCAGGGAAAGATGGAGGAGTTTTCCTACCTGCCCATCACCCAGTACGGCACTGCCATGGAAAGCCGTACCTATGAGAACTTTTCGGCCCTGATGGATGACTTCTACGCTGCCCGGGAGCGGCAGGAGCGGGTGCGCCAGCGGGGCGCGGATCTGATCCGCACCGCCACCACCGCCCGGGACCGCCTGCGGCGCAAACTGGCCCAGCAGCAGCGGGAGTATGCCCAGACCCAGGACCGGGATCACTTGCGGGTATGCGGAGACCTCATCACCTCCAACCTCTACCGCATGAAGCGGGGAGAGTCCCGGCTGGTGACGGAGAATTTCTATCAGGAGGATTGCCCCCAGGTGGAGATTCCCCTGGATCCGCTGCTGACGCCTCAGGAGAATGCTGCCAAATACTATAAGCGTTACACCAAGGCCAAGACTGCAGAGCGCTATCTCCGGGAACAGATGGAGATCGCCCGACGGGATCTGGAGTATCTGGAAAGTGTCCTTCAGGAGATCAATCAGGCGGAGACAGAGCAGGATTTCCTGGATATCCGGGAGGAACTGCGGGAATCCGGTTTTCTGCGCCAGCAGGGAAAGGGGAAGAAGCTGCCCAAGCGGCCGGATAAGCCCCGGGAGTTTTGCACCTCCTCCGGTTTCCGGGTGCTGGTGGGACGCAACAACCGTCAGAACGACCGCCTGACCCTCAAGGACGCCGGCCCCCGGGATCTGTGGTTCCACACCCAGAAGATTCACGGTTCCCATGTGATCCTCTTCACCCAGGGACGGGAGGTGGATGACGACACCATCGTGGAGGCTGCCAAGCTGGCAGCCTGGTTCTCCCAGGCCCGGGAGAGCGGCAACGTTCCGGTGGATTATACGCCGTTAAGATTCGTTAAGAAACCTGCCGGGGCCCGCCCCGGTATGGTCATTTACACCACCTGCAAAACCGTGAATGTAACCCCGGAGGAATCCATTGTTCAACAGCTGAAGAAGTAAAGATCGGAACGGAGAGCAAGCCGCTGTGTTTTCAACGGCTTGCTCTTTTTCACAATATTTGTTAAATAATTTGTGCAAAATCAATGTTGCAAATGTTTGAAAAATGAATAAAATAAAATCTCTCAAGAATTATGGTGGACGGGGACTGCCCGCGGAACGGAGGAAGATTGGATATGTCCTATCGTTTTTTGATGGATCTGGCGCTGATTTTGCTGAGTACCAAGCTGCTGGGCCTGTTTACCCAGAAGTTTCAGATGCCCCAAGTAGTGGGAGCGCTGCTGGCAGGACTGCTGCTGGGGCCTGCGGGATTGAACATTCTCTCTGAGACGGAGTTCCTCTCTCAGCTCAGCGAACTGGGCGTCATCGTGCTGATGTTCTCCGCCGGCATGGAGACGGATATCCAGGAACTGCGCCGCAGCGGCAAAGCAGGCTTCCTGGTGGCTCTTTGCGGCGTGCTGGTACCTCTTGTCATGGGCACCGGTCTTGCCTGGGCGGCGGGACGGACGGGACTGCTGACCAATACCAGCTTTTTGGAGGATGTGTTCATCGGCACCATCCTGACAGCCACCTCTGTGAGCATCACGGTGGAGACGCTGCGGGAGTTGGGAAAGCTGGACACCAAGGCGGGCAATACCATCCTGGCGGCGGCTCTGATCGACGATGTGCTGGGCCTGATCGCCCTGACACTGGTAAGCAGTGTGGCGGGCGGCGATGAGAGCGTGGTGCTGGTCTTAGGAAAGATCGTGCTGTTCTTCGTCTTTGCCATTGTGGTGGGCCTGGCGGCCCGCTGGGGCCTTTGCTGGATGATGGAACGGGCCCACGAGCGGAATTTGCGCCGCTATCCGGTGCTGGCATTTGTGCTGTGCTTGCTGATGGCCTACTGTGCTGAGGCGTTTTTCGGCGTGGCAGACATCACGGGTGCCTATGCGGCGGGCCTGGTGGTCTCCTGCACGCCCAAGGCCCAGTATATCGCCTCCAAGTATGAGCCTCTGGGCTATCTGCTTTTGACGCCGGTGTTCTTTGCCAGTATAGGCATCAATGTGCAGGCCAGCGCCATGAGTACCGGCGTGTGGGTGTTCTCCATTTTGCTGCTGATCGTGTCTGTGATCTCCAAAATGGTGGGCTGCGGCCTGGGAGCCCGGTTCTGCGGCTTTACCTCCCGGGAGAGCCTGCAGGTGGGTACCGGCATGGTCTGCCGCGGTGAGGTGGCACTGATCGTAGCCAACCGCGGGCTGGAACTGGGTGTCCTCTCTGCGCCCATGATGACCCCGGTGATCATTACAGTGGTGGGCGGCACCATTCTCACCCCTATTCTCCTGAAGCTGGTATTCCGCGGAGAGCCCCACAAGCTGGAGGAGAACAGCCTGGCCGATCACTACCGGGAGGTGGCGCAGCTGGATATCGTCTCCGATCAGCTGCTCAATCAGAACCGGGAGTATGAAAACCAGGGCGAGCAGAAACAGAAAAAGAAATGAGTATGAAAAGCGAGCAGCCAGGGAATATTCCCGGCTGCTCGTTTTTTCAGGGATCGTCAGGCGCTGGCTGTGTGTCCGTGTTCCTCCCGGTCCCGGAACAGCAGTGTGATGCACCACAGTCCGGCCAGTCCCACCAGCGTGTAAACGATGCGGGACAAAATGGCCATCTGGCCGCCAAAGAGGAACGCCACCGTGTCAAAGCCGAACAGGCCGATGCCGCCCCAGTTCAGGGCACCGACGATGACCAGCAGCAGCGCAAGCTTGTCAAGCAGCATATGCTATACCTCCATTCCTAGGTTTGCGGATAGGTTGCCCACAGCACAGCAAAATATGCGGAGTCGGAAAGGTCGGCCTTTTTATCGCAAAATTTCCAAATGCGATTGAAAAGGGAAGGGGGGCTATTGTATAATCAAACTGAAATCATCCCCGCAGAACCGGGGACATATTTGAGATGATAAGGGGTTGCACGTATGAATATTGTCTGCCTGGACATGGAGGGCGTTCTGGTGCCCGAAATCTGGATCGCCTTCGCGGAGGCCAGCGGCATTCCGGAGCTGCGCCGTACCACCCGGGATGAGCCGGACTATGACAAACTGATGCGCTGGCGTCTGGGAATCCTCAAAGAACACGGTCTGGGCCTTAAGGAGATCCAGGCCACCATTGCCAAGATCGATCCGCTGCCTGGCGCCAAGGCCTTTTTGGACGAGCTGCGCACCCTCACCCAGGTCATTATCCTCAGTGATACTTTTGAAGAGTTCGCCAAGCCCCTGATGGAAAAGCTGGGCTGGCCCACCATCTTCTGCAATTCGCTGGAGGTGGCGGAGAGTGGCGAGATTACGGGCTTCAGGATGCGTTGCCAGCAGTCCAAGCTCACCACTGTGAAGGCCCTGCAGTCCATCGGATATGACACCATCGCCAGCGGCGACAGCTATAACGATCTGGGCATGATCCAGGCCAGCAAGGCGGGCTTCCTCTTCAAGAGCACCGAGCAAATCAAGAAGGATCATCCGGAGCTGCCGGCCTATGAGGAGTTTGATGACCTTCTGAACGCGATCAAAGCTGCGCTGTAATGCGAAATTACTTTACATAAATTTGGCATATTTTTGCCGTACGATGCGGCCTCCGCCGCTCCCCGGGGAGGCTGAGCGGAGATTTACTTTTGAAAGGAGATGCCCCATGAACGAAAAATTCAAGCACCTGGGCTTTTATCCCGCAGACATCCTGCTGCCTAAGGATGCGGATATGACCAAGTGGGCCGTAGTGGCCTGCGATCAGTTTACCTCCCAGCCGGAGTACTGGCAGGCAGTGGAGGAAACAGTGGGCGACGCCCCCTCCACCCTGCGGCTGATTTTGCCGGAGGCAAAACTCAATGAGCCCGATGTGGATGAACACATCGCCGGGATCAACGCGGCCATGCAGGATTATCTGGACCGAGGCATCTTCCGTACGCTGGCAGACTCCCTGATCTACATCGAGCGGGTACAGTCCGACGGCAAGGTCCGCCACGGCCTGATTGGTATGGTGGATCTGGATCAGTATGACTTTACCCCCGGTTCCGGCGCCCTCATCCGGGCCACGGAGGGTACCGTTCTCTCCCGGATCCCGCCCCGGGTTCGGGTGCGTCAGGACGCGCCCATCGAGCTGCCCCATGTGATGCTGCTCATTGACGATCCGGACTGCACTGTCATCGAGCCCATGACCGCCCAGAGCGGCTCCATGGAGAAGCTCTATGACTTTGACCTCCAGCAGGGAGGTGGTCATCTCACCGGCTGGAAGCTGACGGAGAAGCAGATTGATGCCGCGGCGGACGCCCTTACCGCCCTGTGCAGCGGGGAGGAGATGGAGAAAAAATACGGCATGAAGGGTGCGGCGCCTCTGCTGTTCGCCGTGGGCGACGGCAACCACTCCCTGGCAACCGCTAAGCAGTGCTATGAAAATCTGAAAAAGGTGACGCCGGAGAGTGAATGGGCCAACCTGCCCGCCCGGTACGCGCTGGTGGAGGTGGTGAACAACCACGACGACGCACTGCAGTTCGAGCCCATCCACCGGGTGCTCTTCGGTGTGGAGCCGGAGGCAGTTTTGCAGGCGTTCCTGGATTTCTATCCCGGTGCCCATGAGGGCCAGGGACCGGGCCACACCATTGCCTACACCTATGCGGGCCACACGGGCTTTGTCACTGTACCGGAGCCCAAGGTTCAGTTGGCAGTGGGAACGCTGCAGGCCTTTATTGATGAGTATCTCAAGACCCACGGCGGCGAGGTGGATTATATCCACGGCGATGACGTCACGGATCAGTTGGGTGCCAAGCCCGGCAACATCGGCTTCAAACTGCCCGCCATGGGTAAGGAGCAGCTGTTCAAGACGGTCATGGCTGACGGTGTACTGCCCCGCAAGACCTTCTCCATGGGTCATGCCCAGGATAAGCGCTACTACGTGGAGGCCCGCAAGATCAAATAAGAAAAGCAACAAAGCACCGCAGGCAACCGCCTGCGGCGCTTTTTGCCCTTCGGCTTCCCAGCAGGCAGCAGGTGTGGTATACTGCCCATAGGACCGGGCTGTGGCCCGGAGGAGGTGGAATATGAAGACCATCACGCTGGAAGCACCCGCAAAAGTGAATCTTGCGCTGGATATTTTGCGCAAACGCCCGGACGGGTATCACGATATGGATATGGTGATGCAGACGGTGTCCCTGACTGATACCGTCAGCGTCACGGAGACCGGGGAGGGGTTTTCCCTGTTGGCGGAGGGCATTACTCTGCCTCCGGGGAAGAAGTCCCTGGAGCAGCAGGCGGCAGAGGCCTTTTTTCAAAAGCTGGGACGGCCTATGCCGGGACTGACGGTGCATCTCACCAAGCGCATCCCTGCTTACGCGGGGATGGGCGGCGGCAGCGCAGATGTGGCGGCGGTGCTGCGGGGGCTGCGGACGCTGTACGCCCCGGAACTGCCCCTTACGGTTCTGGAAGAGATCGGTTTCACTGTGGGCAGCGATATGCCCTTCTGTGTCCGTGGCGGTACCTGCCGGGCCCGGGGCCGGGGAGAGGTGCTGACAAATCTTACCCCGCTGCCGGAGTGTTGGTTTGTGATCTGCAAGCCGGATTTTGACATCCCTACGCCCACCCTCTTTGCCCGGGTGCGGCCGGACGCTTTGGAGAACCGGCCGGATCTTTCCGGAATGCAGCGGGCGTTGGGGACGGGAGATCTTGTGGGAGTGGCGGAGCGTTTGAGCAATGTTTTTGAAAGCGTCCTGCCGCCGGAGGATCGGGAGGTCTTCTCCATCAAAACCCGCCTCATAGAGCTGGAGGCCCTGAACGCCGCCATGAGTGGCTCCGGCCCCACGGTGTTTGGGATATTCTCACAAGAGAAACCGGCGCGGATGGCGGCGGAAAACCTGCGAAATACCCATCGGCAGGTCTTCCTTGCCAACCCCACAAGTTGGGAAAGACTGGAAAAAAATTAAAAGGACTTGTATAAAAATAACGCATTCCGTCCATGATGGGTGTAAGGCTACAAGGTTAGCCTACATAGAAAAAGGACGGAATGATTATGAAGACGGTTTCCAATGGAGAAAGAAATTCCCGCAGGCTCCGGATCTGGGAGCTGGCGTTGCTGATTGGTTTAGCGGTGTTTTTGCTGACAGGGGCACTGTCCCTGCGCTCCCAGGATCAGCTGGCGGATAAGGTGGTTCGGCTCCACGTGCTGGCAAACTCCGATTCAGAGGAGGATCAGGCACTGAAATTGAAGGTTCGGGACCGTGTGTTGGAGCGGGCCACAGAACTTTTAGAGCAGGCCGCCGACCGCAAAGAGGCGGAGGCGCTGCTGCGGGGGCAGCTGCTGGAGCTGGAGGAGATCGCGGCGGAAGAGATCGCTGCCAATGGTTATGACTATCCTGTCAGCGTTGAGTTGGAACCGACCCAGTTCCCCACCAAGGAGTATGACGGCTTCGCCCTGCCGGCCGGGGAGTATCTGGCGCTGCGGGTCATCATCGGAGAGGGAGCCGGGCAGAACTGGTGGTGTGTGGTGTTTCCGCCCCTTTGCACCGCCGCCTCCTCCGATGTGCCGGAGACGGCGCTGGCAGCGGGGCTCTCCGGGGAGGAGGTTTCCCTCATTACCGAGGCGGACGCCGGATATAAGCTGAAATTCAAAAGCGTGGAGCTGTGGGAATCCCTGATGGCCAAGCTGTCGGGAGAATAAAAGCAAGAGATCCCCCGGGGAGCAGATGCTTCCCGGGGGATTTTTTTGCCTCAGCGGCGCAGATAGGCATCGATGTCGAAGTCCAGCAGTTTTGTATCCCGCTTTAAGTACAGGGGATGGTGGGGGTGGCCGGATTTCAGCAGGGGCCCTGCCGTATACCACCGGGCGCCTGCCGCCTTGCCGTCGGCGGCGAAGTCCCGCATGCAGTCCATGAGATAGTCCCGCTTCATGATAATGTTGCCCCAGGCGGCCCAGACCGCCGGATGGTCCGAAAGGGAGAGAAGATAGCGGAAAGCCTTGCGGTTTTCTGCGTGGAGTTCCGGGTTGCACAGAGGTTCCATGTCGTCAGGACGGGTTGCCCGCTGGGCGTAGACGTTGAACATCAAAAAGCTGTCGTAACCGTTGGAGAGGGCGATGCGCTCCACGGACTGGAGCGTGGGATCCAGGGCGTCCGGCGCGGCGGTGGAGGGGTTGATGCCCACGCAGATCAGGGGGCGGCTGCCCCGGGTGCCCAGAATGTACCGGTATTCGGAGTAGCGGTTGGGGACATACAGCCAGCGGTTCACATCGTAATCCGGAGAGGGCCGCAGGGCCTCTTCCAGCGCGGGGGCGAAGGGTTCCAGCTGCAGCTGCTGAGTGGTTCCCTGGGGAATATGCATGGCATGGCCTCCTGGTTTCGTCATTTTTCTCAGCATACCACACCTGGGGGCAAAAGGCAACGGAGGGTGGCCACAGCGGAGGAAATGTGGTATCATGGCTCCAGATAACCTCCTCCCGGGACGCGCCGGGAGAGAACAGGCAGGAGGCAAGCCATGCTGACGATCTTGATGGGCCGGGCAAAAACGGGAAAATCAGATGCCGTGCTGGGGCGGATCCGGGAGCTGGGGGACAGCAGCCGCCAGATCCTGCTGGTGCCGGAGCACGCTTCCCATCAGGCGGAGGTGGATCTTTGCCGCTTCTGCGGAAATACCGCCAGCCGCCATGCGGAGGTGCTGAGCTTCCGGCGGCTGGGGGACCGGGTGCTGGGCATTGCCGGGGGCCTTGCCCAGGTAACGCTGGACGCGGGCGGGAAGCTCCTGACGCTGCAAAAGGCTATGGGGGAAGTGGCCCCTATGCTGCGGGTGTACCGCCGCCCCTCCCGGAAAGCGGCCTTTTTGCAGCAAATGCTGGATCTGCTGGATGAGCTGCGGTGCTACGAGGTGACGCCCCAGGTGCTGGAGGAGCAGTCCCGGGCCATCCCCGGGGCCACCGGGGAAAAGCTCTGGGACCTGAGCCTCCTGTATGCCGCCTACGAAGCCCGGCTGCTGCGTCCGGGGTTCGATGCCCGGGACCGCATGAGCAAGCTGTGCGACCATCTGGAGGAGTCCGGTTACGTCCGGGATAAGGATATTTTCCTGGACGGCTTTACGTATTTTAACGCCCAGGAGCGCCGGGTGCTGGAGGTCATGCTCCGCCAGGCCCGGTCCGTGACGGTGACGCTGCTGGCGGACCCCGCCCGGCAGGAGCGGGAGATCTTCCAGGCGGGCCTGCGGACCCGGGAGCAGCTGGTGCGGCTGGCCCAGGGGACGGGATGCCCCTGGGAGGAGACGGTGCTTCGCAGCCAGGACCCCACGGCCCTGGGCCATGTGGAGCGCTGCTTTTTCGGGGAGACCATTCCCTTTGACGGAGATTTCTCCAACCTCCGGGTGCGGGAGGCGGAGAGCCTCTATGACGAGGTGGAGCAGACCGCGGCGGACATCTTGCACCTGGTGGCGTCGGGAGTGTGCCGCTTCCGGGATATCACCGTGGCGGCCCGGAACATGGCTGATTATGAGGGGACCATTGAGACGGTGTTTCAGCGCTACGGTATCCCCGCCTATCTCAGCCGCCGCAGCGACATGCTGGAAAAGCCGGTGTGGAGCCTAGTGACAGGGGTCCTCTCCGCCATCGAAACCGGCTTTGAATACGAGGAGATGTTCCGCTGGCTGAAAACCGGCCTGGCGGGACTGACGGCGGACGAGTGCGACCTGCTGGAAAACTATGTCCTCAAGTGGGAGATCCACGGCCAGATGTGGCTGCGGGACGTGGACTGGACGGGAAATCCCGACGGCTACGGCGCTCCCATGGATCAGCGCCGTCAGGAGCGGCTGGACCAGGTGAATGCCATTCGTCGCTGGGTGCGGGAGCCCCTGGCGGAATTGAGCGGTGCCCTGCGAGAGGCAGAAACAGCTAGTGGGAAAGTGGATGCACTTTACAGTTTTTTGGAACGTCTGGATCTGCAAAACGTCCTGGAGGGACAGATGCGCGCCCAGGCGGAGGCGGGACGGCTGCAGGAGGCGGAGGAGACGGCCCAGCTGTGGGAGATCCTGTGCGGCATTCTGGACCAGTTTGTGGAGATCCTGGGGGACGAGCCCATGGAGCAGGAGGAGTTCTCCCGCCTGCTGCGGCAGGTGGCCTCCCAGTACAGCGTGGGCACCATTCCGGTGTCGTTGGACCAGGTGTCCGTCAGTGAGATCACCCGCAACGACCGGCATACGGTGGGATATCTCTTTCTATTAGGCGCCAACGATCACGTGCTTCCGGCGGTGGGGCAGAGCGGCGGCATCCTCAACGAGGACGACCGGGAGGAGCTGGCCATCCGGGGCATTGCCCTGGCCCCCACCGGGATGGATCAGCTGGCCATTGAGCTGCAGCTCATCTATGCCGCCCTGGCCCAGCCCACCCGGGGACTGACTGTCAGCTACCCCGTGTGCGACGTCTCCGGGAGTGAGCTGCGGCCTGCCTTTGTGGTGGACCGGCTGCGGGAGCTGTTCCCGGGATTGGAGATCCAACGAGCATCTGACAAGGAATATCGCTTAATAGCGGTGACTCCGGCCTTGGAGGCTGCCGGGCAGGATCCCGGCGGGGCCCTTTGGGCGTATTTTGCCGCCCGGCCGGAGTTTGCAGGGCGGCTCACGGCCATGGAGCGGGCGGCATTACTGCGGCGGGGGGCGCTGTCCCCGGCGGCGGTGCGGGCGCTGTACGGCCAGCGGGTGAGCCTCACTGCCTCCCGGCTGGAACGGGTGCGCAGCTGCCACTTTGCCTACTTCATGGAGTACGGCCTGCGGGCAAAGCCCCGGACAGCGGCGGCCTTTGACGCGCCCCAGATCGGCACGTTCCTCCACTACCTGCTGGAAAACGTTACCCGGGAGGTTCTGGCCCGGGGCGGCTTTGCCCAGGTGGTGGAGGAGGATCTCCACGCTCTGGTGCGCCTCTATATTCAGCGCTATGTGGAGCAGGAGCTCCATAATTTCCAGGACCGGGGCGCCCGGTTCCGGTATCTCTTTGAACGCCTGCGCAATACCGCCTACGCTGTGGTGGACCAGGCGGCGGCAGAGCTGCGCTGCTCGGACTTCGTGCCCCTGGCCTTTGAGCTGTCCTTCGGGGACGGCAAGGAGCTGCCTGCCGTGGTGATCTCCGAGCCCGATGGGGAACTGCGGGTAGGCGGCAAGGTGGACCGGGTGGACGGTTGGGTGAAAGACGGGAAACTCTATCTGCGGGTGGTGGACTACAAGTCCGGCAAAAAGGCCTTTGACCTGGCCTCCGTGCGGATGGGGCTGGATATCCAGATGCTGCTCTACCTCTTTGCCCTGCAGAAAGAGGGCCCCCAGCGCTTCCAGATGCCGGTGGAGCCCGCCGGCGTGCTGTATTTCCCGGCCCGGGACGAGATCTTGCCGGCGGAGCGGAACATTGCGCCGGAGAAGCTGCAGCGGGAGGTGGAGCGCCAGCTGCGGCGCACGGGACTGCTGCTTGCGGACCCGGCGGTGCTTCAGGCCATGGAGCACTCCGCCCTGGAGGAGCCCCGGTACCTTCCGCTGCGGGTGGGCCGGGACGGCAGCGTCTCCGGCTCCATCGCCTCCGCCGCCCAGCTGGGGCGGCTGGGGCTGTATGTGGATAAGCTCCTGCGGCAGATCGCCCGGGAGGTGCGCCGGGGCAACATCGACGCCGACCCCTGCTGCCGCAGTGAGGACGAGAGTGCCTGCCGCTACTGCGATTGGGCGGACGCCTGCCACTTCCAGGACGGACGGGACACGGACCGCCTGCGCTATATTCTGCCGGTGCGCCCGGAGGAGTTCTGGGACGCGGTGGATCGGGAGACACAAGGAGAGGAGGGACATCCATGGCAAAACTGACGCTGACGCCCCAGCAGCAGGCGGTGGTGGAAAACCGGGGCGGGAGCCTGCTGGTTTCCGCCGCTGCCGGCTCCGGTAAGACCAAGGTGCTGGTGGACCGTCTGTTTTTGTATATCACCCAGGACCGCTGCAATGTGGACGACTTCCTCATCATCACTTATACCAAGGCCGCCGCCGCAGAGCTGCGGGGCAAGATCGCTGCGGAGCTCTCCCGGCGGCTGGGGGAGGACCCGGGCAATCAGCACCTGCGCCGCCAGCTGCTGCGAGTCTATCAGGCGGACATCAAGACGGTGGACGCCTTCTGCACGGCATTGTTGCGGGAGAACACCCATCTTCTGGCGGAGGAAGGGGAACGGTACGCCCTGACGGCGGACTTCAAGGTGCTGGATGACCACGAGGCATCCCTCCTGCGCCGCCGGGTTCTGGACCGGGTACTGGAATCCTTTTATCAGGAGCTGGACCAGGGCAGGACGCTGCTGGCGGACACCCTGGGAGCGGGACGGGACGACAGCCGTCTTGCGGAGCTGGTACTGGAGATCCACGAAAAGCTCCAGAGCCACGCAGATCCGGAGGCCTGGCTTTCCCGGGAGCGGGACACGTGGCGGAACCTTCCGGAGCGCTTTGACGATACCCCCTACGCCGCCGTGCTGCTGGAGGAAGTGCGCCGCCAGGGTGCCCACTGGGCGTCGCTGCTGCGGCGGGACGCGGAGCGCACCGAGGGAGACGCGGGACTGGAGCGGGGCTACGGGGAGAAATTCCGGGTGACGGCCGCCGCCTTTGACGCATTGGCCGAGGCACCGGACTGGGAGGGTGCCCGGTCCGCTGCGGGGAACATCGTCTTTCACCGGCTCACCACCCCCAAGGGCCGCAAGGACGAGGGCATCGTGGTGTCCCTGAAGCAGGTGTGGGAGAGCTGCAAGGATGCCGTGGGCAAGCTGGAAGAGGTTCTGGACGTCAGCGGGTGGGAGGCCATGGAGGACCTCACCGCCGTGGCGCCCGCCATGGTTGCATTATTGGATTTGACGGAGCAGTTTTCCCAGGCCTACCGGACGGAGAAGCTCCGCCGGGGAACGGTGGACTTCTCCGACCAGGAGCACCTGGCATTGCGGCTGCTGGTGGGACCGGACAGCGCTCCCACGGAGCTGGGACGCCAGGTTTCCGCCCGGTACCGGGAGATTTTAGTGGACGAGTACCAGGACACCAACGAGGTGCAAAACGCCATCTTCCGGGCGGTGTCCCGGGAGGAGCGGAACATCTTCACCGTAGGCGACGTGAAGCAGAGCATCTACCGCTTCCGCCTGGCGGATCCCACCATTTTCCTGGAAAAGTATAGCCGCTATCCCTCCTATGAGGAGGCGGAGGAGGGAGAGCCCCGGAAGATCCTGCTCTCCAAGAACTTCCGCTCCCGGCGGGAGATTCTGGACGCCGCAAATTTTATCTTCGAGAATATCCTCTCTCCCCAGATGGGGGAGATGGTCTATGGGGAGGACGAGGCGCTGCACTTCGGCGCGGCCTATTACCCGGAGCGGCAGGACTGCGATACGGAGTTCCATCTCATCGCCGTGGACCGGGACGCCCCGGAGGGGGAACGGCCGGTAAAGCGTCTTACCGCCGAGGCCCGGTTCGTGGCCCGGCGGATCCGGCAGCTGCTGGATGAGGGGTATCCCGTCACCGGGGAGGATGGGGCCCTGCGCCCATGCCGTCCGGAGGATATCGTGATCCTCATGCGCTCCCCGGGCAGCCGCACGGCGGCCTTTGCCCAGGCCCTGGCGGAGCGGGACATTCCTTGTTCCTTCCAGGAAAACAGCGACTACTTCCACACCATGGAAGTGAGCACCATGGTGTCCCTCCTGGAACTGGTGGATAATCCCCGCCAGGACGTGCCCCTTATCTCCGTGCTGCGGTCCCCGGTTTTCGGCTTCGACCCGGACCGGCTGGCCCAGATCCGGGCAGGGACCCCAACGGGGGAGTACTACGATGCCGTGGCCGCCGATGAAGGGGAGGACTGCAAGGCCTTCCTGGAGACGCTGGGATCCCTGCGCCAGGCGGCCCGGGACATGAGTGTCCACCAACTGATCTGGCACATCTACAATACCCTCAACGTGTTGGGCATTTTCGGCGCCATGGATCAGGGGGCCCAGCGGCGGGAGAATCTCATTGCCCTGGGCCGCCATGCGGAGAGCTTTGAGAGCAGCGGCTACCGGGGGCTATTCGCCTTTGTGACCCAGCTGCGCCAGCTGCTGGAGGAGGGCAAGGCCCCGGAGACCCGGACCGCTTCCGCCGGAACTGGCGTGCGCCTGATGAGTATTCACAAGTCCAAGGGACTGGAGTTCCCCATCGTGGTGCTGGCGGACCTGGACCACGCCTTTTCTCGGCAGGATTTCGACACGCCGGTGCTGGTGCATCCCAAGCTGGGACTAGGACCTATTCGGGTGGATACCGCACGCCGGATCAAGTACCCCACATTGGCCCGGAAGGCGGTGGAGCAGGCCCTGCGCCGGGAAAATCTGGCGGAGGAGCAGCGCATCCTGTATGTGGCCATGACCCGACCCAAGGAGAAGCTGATCCTGGTGGATGCCCTGTACCACGCGGAAAGCCGCCTGAAAAAGCTGGCGGCGGGGGCTGCTTGTCCCGTGCTGCCGGAGACGGTGGCATCGGGGCGGTCCTTCGGAGACTGGCTGCTGCTGCCCCTGCTCTGCCGCCCGGAGGCGGCGCCCCTTCTGGCCTTGGCTCAGGCGGAGCCGGGCGGGCTCTACACCGGGGACACGATACCCTGGCAGGTGTTCTGCAACGACGGCGGAGACTTCCGGGAACGGTCCGCAGTTCCCCGTGCCGCAGAGGAGCGGACCGAGGCGGGCCCTGCCTTTTCCCCGGAAATGTTGGATTTCGTCTACCCCTACACCCGGGAGACCCAAATGCCCTCCAAGGTTACTGCCACCCAGCTCAAGGGGCGGGCAGTGGATGAGGAGATCGCGGAGCACGCTGCCCACACCCCTTATCTGCGGCCCCTGACCCAGCCCAGATTCCGTCAGGAGCACCACGGGCTGACCTCCGCGGAGCGGGGGACAGCCACCCATCTGGTGCTCCAGTACCTGGACTTTTCCGGGGGTGATGCTGCCGGTCAGGTGGCGGCACTCCGTGCCCGGAACCTCCTGACGGAGGAGCAGGCGGCGGAGGTGGATGTGGAGGCTCTGGATCGCTTCCTGGCCTCCCCTCTGGCCCAGGAGATCCGGCAGGGTCGCAACATCCTGCGGGAGTACCGCTTTACGCTGCTGATGGATGAGCGGATCTATGATCCGGCGGCGCAGGGAGGGGACGAGATGCTCCTCCAGGGCGTAGTGGACTGCTGCTTCGAGACGGACGCAGGCATCACCGTGGTGGATTTCAAGACGGACCGTGTGTTCACGGCAGCGGAAATCCGGGCGCGGGCGGAGCAGTACCGGCCCCAGCTGGAGGCGTACAGCCGGGCGCTGGAGCAGGTGCTGGAAAAGAAGGTGGGGCGTCGGGTGCTGTGCTTCCTGGCACCGGGAGAGACGGTGGACGTCTGAAAGAAAATTTTCCATGGGAAAAATGAAAAAATAGCTTGCAATCCGGAAAAGCGTGTGGTAAACTAATTAACGCCTTTGTAAGGTGAAAGCTTTCCGGGGGTAGTTTTGAACAGAAAGAGGTGAACGAGAGCAATGAAGGAAGGAATCCATCCCAATTATCAGCAGACTACGATTACTTGCGCCTGCGGTAATGTGATTGAGACAGGTTCTACCAAGAAGGATATCAAGGTGGAAGTCTGCTCTAAGTGTCACCCCTTCTTCACGGGCAAGCAGAAGCTGGTGGATACCGGCGGACGCGTGGCCAAGTTCAACAAGAAGTTCGGCCTGGACAAGTAAGTCTGACACGAAACCGAAAGGGTCTGCTGCACTGCGCGGCAGACCCTTTTTGTATTTCTGATTTACTTTTCTCCGGGGAACGCATATACTGTACCTAATCATGAAAAGGGGGAGCGATTCACTATGCGCCTGCAGCCTGTGGATTTTCAGTCCATGACCCCGGAGGTTTTCCGGGTTTTTGAAACGCAAAACGCCCTGCTGACGGCAGGGGACCGGGAGACGTGCAACACCATGACCATCGGCTGGTGCCAGCTGGGCCGTGTGTGGAACCTGCCGGTTTGCACCGTATATGTGCGGCCGGAGCGCTATACCTATGAATTTATGGAATCCCACGACTATTTCACCGTGTCGGTTCTGCCGCAGGAGGCAAAGAAGATCATGGCCCTGTGCGGCACCAAGAGCGGCCGGGATGTGGATAAGGTCCGGGAATGCGGACTGACCCTTTGCTACGGTGCCGGAGATGCGCCCTTCTTTGACGAGGCGGAGTGGGTGCTGGTTTGCAAAAAGGCCTATGTCCAGGATCTGGACGCCGCCTGCGTGCTGGATGCGCGCATCCACGGTTCCTATGGCGCCAAGGGCAACTGGCACCGGGCTTACATTGGCATAGTCGTGGAGGCCTATCAGCAGAAACGATAAGGAGTACAAATGCAGCAAACAGAAGAAGTTCGTGATAAAGTGGTACTGGTGGGCCTCAACTCCCCGGTACTGAAAAAGGAAGAGAATGCCAACGAGGACACCATGGAGGAGCTGGAATCTCTGGTAGAGACCGCCGGCGGCGAAGTGGTGGGGGTGGTGCTGCAGAACCGTCCTTCCCCGGATCCCCGCACCTTCATTGGCGAGGGCAAGGCGGCGGAGGTAAAGCTCTACTGTGAGAATACCGGCGCCACTATGGTGATCTTTGACAACGACCTCTCGCCCTCCCAAATGCGGGTGCTGACGGAGGTATTCGGCGTCCAGGTGCTGGACCGCTGCGGATTGATTCTGGATATCTTTGCCCAGCGGGCCAAGACGAAGGAGGGCCGTCTCCAGGTGGAACTGGCCCAGTATCAATATCTGCTGCCCCGCCTGACGGGCATGTGGACGCACCTGGAGCGCCAGGCGGGCACCAGCGGCAAAGGCCCTATCGGCTCCAAGGGTCCCGGCGAGACCCAGCTGGAGACGGACCGCCGTCATATCCACCGCAAGATCGACAAGCTTCGGGAGGATCTGGAGGATGTGCGCCGGGTGCGGAGCACCCAGCGCCAGCAGCGCCAGAAAAACGAGATTCCGGTGGTGGCCATCGTGGGCTATACCAACGCCGGAAAGTCCACCCTGCTTAACCACCTCACCGGGGCGGGGATCCCCGCCAACAACCGCCTTTTCGATACCCTGGATACCACCAGCCGTCTGTTGACGGTCAGCGATACGTTGGATGTTGTGGTGTCGGACACGGTTGGTTTCATCCGCAAGCTGCCCCACCAGCTGGTGGAGGCCTTCAAGGCCACGCTGGAGGAGCTGGAATACGCGGATCTGCTGCTCCACGTCATCGATGTGTCCAACCCAGAGTGGCAGCAGCAGGCCCAGGTGGTGGAAAACCTGATTTTGGAACTGGGGGCGGGCGAGCTGCCCTGCATCGACGTCTTCAACAAGTCGGATCTTCTGCCGGTGGGGGAGATTATGCCCCACGGAGAGGACATCGTCTCCATCTCTGCCAAGACCGGCGAGGGCATTGACAAGCTACTGGAGATGATCGACAAGCGCCTGGACAAAGGCAGCCGCCGCTGCGTGCTCCACATCCCTTATGATAAGGGCGGCCTGTTGGATATGCTTTACCGGGAGGCCAAGGTGGAGTCCGTGGAGTACGGGGAGACCATCGATGTGGTGGCCGTGTGCGGCCCCCGCACCATGGGACAAGTGGCTCCCTACGCGGAGCCGTGAGGTGAGGACATGATTCTGGAAACACCCCGGCTGGTGCTGCGGCCCTTTACTCCGGCAGACGCGGAGGATCTCTATGACTATGCCCGGGATCCCCGGGTAGGGCCCATAGCGGGCTGGTCACCCCATAGAAGCGTGGAAGAGAGCCGGGAGATCATCCGTACGGTGTTCGCCGCTCCCCACGTATTTGCCGTGGAGCTGCGGGAGACCGGACGGGTGGTGGGCTCTGTTGGATTGGTGGGCCGCCACCCTATGGGAGATCATCCAAACTGCCCGGACGATGAGGCGGGGTATAGCCTCCGTCCGGATCTCTGGGGCAAGGGTCTGATGCCGGAGGCCATGAAAGCCGTGCTGGATTATTCCTTTACACAGATTGCAATAAAACGAGTTTGGTGCGGGCATGTTGCAGGGAACTGGCGCAGCGCCCGGGTCATCCAAAAGTGCGGCTTTCACTACTGCACCTCCCGTACAGAGCGCCACGGAGAGCAGGACAAGCTGATCTATTACTATGTGCTGACAGGGGAGGACTGGCGTGAGCGGATATCGGGTGCCTTTTGAGAACGCGGAGAGCGAGTTCACGGAAAAGCGTTCCCGCTTCATCAGCCATATCTGGCGGGTGGAGACGGAGGAAGAGGCGCGCTTCCACATCGAGGAGATGAAAAAGCGTTACTACGACGCCCGGCACAACTGCTGGTGCTATTTGCTCCACGAGGGCGGCATCGTGCGCTACTCTGATGACGGGGAGCCTCAGGGAACGGCAGGCCAGCCCATGCTGGCGGTATTCCAGCGCCAGGAGGTCACCAATGTGTGCTGCGTGGTGACCCGGTACTTCGGCGGGATCCTGCTGGGTGCCGGCGGGCTCACCCGGACCTATACCCGGGGAGCCAGGGATGCCCTGGACGCGGCGGGCATTTCTCAGATGAGTCTTTGGACGTTGTGGGAGGTGCCCTGTACCTACCCGCTTTTAGAGCGGGTGAAGCTGGAGATTGCCGCCTGTGGCGGCGTGGTGCGCAGTGCGGATTACGGTGCGGATATCCTCCTGCAGGCGGCTTTTCCGGCTGGCGGCGCGGAGCAGTTTGCCCCCCGTTTGACGGAGCTCTCCGCCGGTGGGCTGGAGATGCTGCCATCCGGCGAGGAGTTTTTGCCTGGTCCCCGGCAGGAGGCCAACTGAAAGCATACGCAAAAGATCGGCAGGACGGAACATCCGTCCTGCCGATCTTTTGCATTTTGTGATATGTAGATCTTGAAAATCCCTTAGAATACGCCCTGGGCCATCATGGCGTCAGCCACCCGCTGGAAGCCTGCGATGTTGGCGCCGGCCACCAGGTTGTACCCCAGTCCATACTGCTCCGCCGCGTCCACGCTCATCTGATAGATAGTGTTCATGATCTGGTGGAGCTGCTTGTCGACTTCCTCCTCCGTCCACACCAGGCGCTCGCTGTTCTGGGCCATCTCCAGGGCGGAGGTAGCCACGCCGCCGGCGTTGACGGCCTTGGAGGGCGCCACGATCATCCCGGGCTGCTCCATCAGGAACTTCAGAGCGTCGTTGGTGGTGGGCATGTTGGCCACCTCGATGTAATACTTCACGCCGTTGGCGGCGATCTGCTGGGCCTGCTCCATATGGACGTCGTTCTGCATGGCGGAAGGCATGCAGATATCCACCTTCACACCCCAGGGCTTCTCGCCGGGATGGAACTCCACGCCGAACTTATCCGCGTAGTCCTTTACCTTGTTGCGGCCGCTGGCGCGCATCTCCACGATGTAGTTGATCTTCTCATCCGTCACCACGCCGTCGGGATCATAGATGTAGCCGTCGGGGCCGGAGAGGGTCACCACCTTGGCGCCCAGCTCCGCCGCCTTCTTGCAGATGCCCCAGGTGACATTGCCGAAGCCGGCGCAGGCAATGGTCTTGCCCTCGATCTTCTCGCCCTCGTGCTCCAGCACGTTCTGGAGATAATACACCGCGCCGAAGCCCGTGGCCTCCGGGCGAATGCGGCTGCCGCCGTAGGAGAAGCCCTTGCCCGTGAGGACGCCGTTTTCAAAGGCGCCCTTCAGGCGGCGGTACTCGCCGTAGAGGTAACCGATCTCCCGGGCACCCACGCCCATGTCGCCGGCGGGCACGTCCACGTCGGGGCCGATGTAGCGATAGAGGGCCTGCATGAAGCTCTGGCAAAAGCGCATGATCTCCGCGTCGGACTTGCCGGTGGGATCGAAGTCGGCGCCGCCCTTGCCGCCGCCGATGGGCAATCCGGTGAGGCTGTTCTTGAAAATTTGCTCGAAGCCCAGGAACTTGATGATGCCGGGATAAACGTTGGGCTGGAACCGCAGGCCGCCCTTGTAGGGGCCGATGGCACCGTTGAACTGGCAGCGGTAGCCGATGTTGGTGTGCCAGGTGCCGTCGTCCGCCATCCACACTACCCGGAAGGTGAACATCCGCTCGGGCTCCACCATGCGGCCCAGCAGATCCACTTTCTCATATTCCGGGTGCTTTTCGATTACCGGCTCCAGAGAGGAGAACACTTCCTCCACCGTCTGGACGAATTCCGGCTCATTGGCGTGCTTTTTCCTCACGTTTTCGATGACACTTGCCAGATATGCATTCATGTCAATCAGCCTCCTCATTTCGATTCGCATTTCCCCCTGGGGGAATCCTGTGGCCTCTTGTATACAGTGTACCATGTATTCCACCGTGAAACAAGCGGCTATTCAGCATTTTGAATGATATTTTTCCTTTAGATAGAAAAAATTTGTCATATTTTTGTGAATAGTGCTAAGGAACGGGGGAAATTCATGGCGCAGACTGGTTTTACCGGCTGTTGCGCTTGACTTTCAAATCCAGGAAATTATATAATGTCGGCGGTATATTATGCGTCTGCGGGCGCGCTGAGTTTTGGAGGGAGGAATACCCACATGATGACATATCCGATTGATGTGGCAGGGATCCACCGGGAGCTGCCGATCTGCAAGGTGACGGATGATCTTTACATCGGCGCATTTATCGTCTTTGGCGATGCGGAACTGACGGTGGCCTGTGCCCGGGAGCTTTTGAAGCTGGTTCCGGCAGAAGAGTATGATTACATGCTTACAGCGGAGGCCAAGAGCATCCCGCTGATCCATGAGATGGCCCGGCAGTCCGGGGCCGCCAAGTATTTCATTGCCCGCAAGGGCCCCAAGGCCTATATGCCCGACCCCATCCACGTGGAGGATCACTCCATCACCACCGCCGGGGTACAGAAGCTCTACCTGGGCCGGGATGACGCGGATCTGATCCGGGGAAAACGGATTTTGCTGATGGATGATGTCATCTCCACCGGCGGCTCCCTCCATGCCATGGAGAGCCTGGTGGAGAAGGCCGGCGGTACAGTGGCAGGGCGTGTGTCCGTTCTGGCGGAGGGAGATGCCCAGAAGCGGCCGGATATCCGGTTCCTGGCACCGCTGCCGCTGTTCAATTCCGACGGAACTGTCAAAGCATAAAGCACCGCAGTCGCGAACCGGGGCATACCGTCTGCGGACGGTATCCCCGGTTTTTTGAACAGGGGGAGAGAACATGAAAAAACGTGTGGTCTACGCCGTCCCCGGCGGTGGGCTGACGATGCTGGCGGCTCTTTCCGTGCTGCTGATGCTGGGGTCCGCTGTCATCCGGATTGCCTGGGCAGCGGGGGAGCAGGGGATGTCTTCCGGCTTTTTCTGGATGCAGATCGTACTGCCTGTGGCGGCCTGTGTGCTGTTCATCCTGATGGTGCTGGCGGACCGGAAGGACCGTCTCTATCGAACGGCGGTTCCGGTATGGATGGGCTGCATCTTCTTTGCTGTAAAGGCTTTTGGGTTTCCAAGTGCCGTACATATGGTGCTGTGCCTGCTGCTCTATACGCTGGTGGCGGTGCTCTACACCGCTACGGTGACGGGGCGTATTCCTACCCAGGTACCGCTGTGGTTTTTGTTTGGCTTGCCCCTTTTGTACCATCTGCTGGTGGAGGATCCCCAGAAGCTGGGCTGGCCGCTCCATGACTGGCTGCCGGAGGTATCGGTGCTTTGCTGCATGGGCGGGCTTTTGTGTGTGTCCCTGGCTATGCGGCGGCACCTTCCGGCGCCGGAGGAGTATGTCCGCCGCTTCGGCGACCGCAATGACGGACGGCGGGTACGGACGCTTTCTCCCATCTTCGCGGTGTCTCCGTACATCATGAAGACCCGGAACACCTCCCAGAATTACATCACCGATCAGATCGAAGTCAGCAACACGGAGCGCTACATTCTGGAAAAGCGCCGGGAGGGCATGAAGAATTTCGGCATCCTCCATGTGCTGCTGGCGGCCTATGTTCGCACCTGTGCCCGGTACCCGGGGCTCAATCGCTTTATTGCCGGGCAGAAGATCTACACCCGGGACCGGGAGATTGAGATCAACATGACGGTGAAGAAGGAAATGTCTACGGATTCGCCGGACACCGTCATCAAGGTGACATTCGATCCGGCAGATACGGCGCAGGAGGTCTACCAGCGCTTCCACGCCCGGATCCGCCAGGTGAAGGATTCTCCCACGGATACCTCCTTCGACGCCCTGGCCGGAGCGTTCAATGCCGTGCCGGGATTGGCCCTCAAGGGATTGGTTTTTGTGCTGCAGACGGCGGATTACTTTGGTTGGCTGCCCCGGTGGCTGACCCGGCTGTCCCCCTTTCATGGATCCCTGTACATCACCTCCATGGCGTCTCTGGGGATCCCGCCCATCTACCATCATCTCTATGACTTCGGCAATGTGCCGGTGTTCTGCTCTTTCGGCCGTAAGCGCCGGGTCTACGAAGTGCAGCGGGACGGCACCGTGGCCCGAAAGAAATATGTGGATTGCTGCTTTGTGACTGACGAACGCATCGTGGATGGCTTCTACTTTGCTGCCGCCATGCGCTCTCTCCATGAGCTGCTGTCGGATCCCTGGCAGCTGGACCGCCCTCCGGAGACCGTCCTGCAGGATCAGAAGTGAAACAGGGAAGCTGAGCCGCACGCCGAAAGGCGTGCGGCTTCTTTATTTTAGACGCTCCTCTTGACAAACGAAAAGAGGCTTATATAATATGAAGTATACTTCATGTGAAGCGTGCTTCATGTTCATAAGGAGGGGAGGACGATGAAAAACCGGGTGCGGGAGCTGCGCCAGAAGTTGGGACTGACCCAGCAGCAGCTGGCGGAGCAGGTGCGTGTGTCCTCCCGGACCATCATTTCCCTGGAAAAGGAGCAGTACAATCCCTCGCTGCTGCTGGCGTATCGGATCGCCCAGGTGTTCGGCACCACGGTGGAGGAGCTGTATTGTCTGGAGGAGAACAAGAGACTGGAGGATCAGGAGTATGAACTGGAAGATCTATCATAAGAAGAACTTTTGCGGCGGTCTGTGCCTGCTGGTCCTGGGCGTGGCCCTGCCGGTGACCTGCCTGATCCGGGGCTGGGAGCGCTTCTCCGTCAAGGACGGCGTCCTGACAGTACTGCTGATACTGACAGGGGTGGGCGTTATCCTGCGGAGTCTGGACCGGGAGAAGTCCCGGGAGGACCGGAGGGAGGAACGGGACGAGCGGAACCGATGGATCGAGCTGCGCAGCCAGGCAGTGTGCTACAGGGTGCTGTGGTGGTTGGTGGTGGCAGGCTTGTTGGCCTGCGGAGTGGGCTACGGCGTAACGAAAGAGGACGTTTACCTGGGCCTGTTCTCAGCTTGCCTGGTGCTGTATCTGGCGGCCTTGGTGTCCCGGCTGGTAAGTAAGCTTTACTTTGAAAATCGGCTGTAAGGATGTGAAAACCGGCAGGGGAGCGCTGCATTCGCGCTCCCCTGCCGGTTTGGCGAAAATGGAAGTCATCCGTTGGGATGGCTTTTTTTATAGGTAAGGTAGCCCTCCAGGATTAACGACGCCGCCACAGCATCCACGGTTTTCTTCCGCTTTTTGGCATTCTTGCCGCTGTTAAAGAGAATCTGGTGGGCGTCGATGGTGGTGCGGCGCTCATCCCAGAGTACCACAGGCAGCCCCGTGACCTGGCGCAGCATATCCGCCATGGCCTCCGCCTTTTCCGCCCGGGGACCCCGGGTTCCGTCCATGTTCTTTGGGTGCCCCAGTACCAGCTCTTCCGCGCCGTGCTGGGCGGCCAGCTGGGCGATCTGCTCCGCCACTGCCTCGGGGCGGTAGGCGTTGATGGTGGTGGTGAAGCCCGCAAGAAAACCAGTGGGGTCGGAAATGGCGATGCCGGTGTGGGCGTCACCGTAGTCGATGGCCATAATGCGCATATGCGTTCCTCTCTTTCCGGATGCAGGGCGTTCCCCCCGGGACGCAGCATGGCTCTGATGGGGGAGAATTGCCCGGATCGTGGGTTTATGATAGCATAAGGAAAAACCGGACGCAAGGAAGTAAAAAATCCTGACAGATTTTTGCAAAAAACAGTTGACCTTCGGTAATCCTTGTAGTATAATCACTCTTACCTGTGAAAAGGGCTTTTTTTTCGCGCGCTTTTTCGCTTTTCAGCGCCGGAGAAAAAGGACCCTTCCAATGGCAGGGAGGCAGTCGGTATCCCCGGCTGAACCGGGACGATACCAATTATAAGGAGGTGCCGTTAGATGCGCGTAAAAGTGACCCTGAGATGCAACGAGTGCAAGCAGAGAAACTACAATACCATGAAGAACAAGAAGAACACTCCGGACAAGCTGGAGCTCAACAAGTATTGTCCCTTCTGCAGGAAGCACACGCTCCACAGCGAGACCAAGTAATTCCGCGGAATTGTTGAGAAAGGGCGTGTAAACGTTAATGGCAGAAGAAGCGAAGAAGAAAAAGGATCGCGGCCTTTGGTTCCGCGAGATGAAAAGCGAACTCAAGAAGGTCGTATGGCCCACCCGCAAGACCGTGCTGGCCAACACCGGTACCGTTTTGCTGTGCTCCCTTCTGATCGGCGCTTGCATCTGGATCTTCGATTTCGTGGCGGTTTCCGCCGTGCAGATGATCCTCAGTGCGTTTGGTGCTTAAGGAGTAATTGACATGTCAGACAGCGCCAAGTGGTATGTGATCCATACCTATTCCGGTTATGAAAATGCCGTCAAGAGCAGCATCGAGAAGTTTGTGGCCGGCCGCGGCATGGAGGATATGATCCTGCGCATGGAAATCCCCATGGAAACCGTTACCGAGGTCACCGATTCCGGCGCCTCAAAAGAGGTGGAGCGGAAGGTCTTCCCGGGCTATGTGCTCATCAAGATGGTCATGACCGACGATACCTGGCACCTGGTCCGCAACGTCCGGGGCGTCACGGGATTCGTGGGCTCCGCCAACAAGCCTATCCCCCTTACGGAGGAGGAAGTGCTTGCCATGGGCATGGAGAAGCACGAGATCGTGGTGCAGTACCAGGTGGGCGACCATGTGAAGATCGTGGACGGCCCGCTGGCCAGCTTTACCGGCGTCGTGGAGGAGATCGAGCCCGAGAAGAACCGGGTGAGCGTCATGGTCTCCATGTTCGGACGGGAGACTCCGGTAGACCTGGAGCTGGATCAGGTAGAGGTCCAGGAGTAAGAGAAACCCGCGCCCCTTGGGGCGCCGCCGCACCGGGCGTTTCCGGCGCAAGTGGGAGGGACGAAGTCCCGCCAAAGACGGCCGCTGGCCGCCACCACATTTATAGATTTAGGAGGTGCTACTGAAGTGGCACAGAAGATTACTGGTTATGTGAAGCTGCAGATCCCCGCAGGCAAGGCAACTCCCGCACCCCCCGTTGGTCCCGCTCTGGGCCAGCACGGCGTCAACATCGCCGCCTTCACCAAGGAGTTCAACGAGCGCACCAAGAACGACATGGGCATGATCATCCCTGTTGTCATCACCGTGTATGCCGACCGTTCCTTCTCCTTCATCACCAAGACGCCCCCCGCGGCCGTCCTGATCAAGAAGGAGTGCAACATCGAGTCCGGCTCCGGTGTCCCCAACAAGACCAAGGTGGCTACCATTTCCAAGGCCTCCATCCAGAAGATCGCTGAGATCAAGATGAAGGACCTCAACGCTGCCAGCCTGGAATCCGCTATGAGCATGATCGCCGGCACCGCCCGTTCCATGGGCGTCGTCGTGGGCGACTGACCGTTTACAACAGCCGAGCGGCGTTGACCGCCGCTCCATACAGTGGGAGGATCGATTCCGAAGAACCACTATGAGGAGGAAGTAACATTGTTTAGAGGCAAGAAATATCAGGAAAGTGCCAAGCAGATCGACAAGAACACCTTGTACGAGGCTGCCGACGGCATGGCTCTCATCTGCAAGACCGCCAGCGCCAAGTTCGACGAGACCGTCGAGCTGCATGTGAAGCTGGGCGTTGACTCCCGTCACGCTGACCAGCAGGTCCGCGGTGCCATCGTGCTGCCCCACGGCACCGGCAAGACTGTCCGCGTGCTGGTGTTCGCCAAGGGCGACAAGGCCGACGCTGCCCGTGAGGCTGGTGCCGACTACGTGGGCGATACCGATATGATGGAGAAGATCCAGAAGGAAAACTGGTTTGACTTTGACGTGGTGGTTGCCAGCCCCGATATGATGGGTGTGGTTGGCCGTCTCGGTAAGGTTCTGGGCCCCAAGGGCTTGATGCCCTCTCCCAAGGCCGGTACCGTGACCCCTGACGTGGCCAAGGCCGTCAAGGAAGTCAAGGCCGGTAAGATCGAGTATCGTCTGGACAAGACCAACATCATCCACTGCCCCATCGGCAAGGTCTCCTTTGGCCCCGAGAAGCTCACCGAGAACTACAACGCTCTCATGGGCGCCATCGTCAAGGCCAAGCCCGCCGCTGCCAAGGGCCAGTATATCAGAAGCTGCGTGGCCGCTTCCACCATGGGCCCCGGCGTCAAGATGAACACCGCCAAGTTGGTGTGATCTCCGGCGAGGGATTTCCCCGCCTGCGGAGTTCCGCTGATAGCGGATCATCCGCGAAAAATCGATATTTGGGTATTGACATTTGTGCAATACTTGAATATAATACCAGATGCGTTCCAAAGACAGCAGGTGGGTTTCCCCGTAAGTCCTGCCGAGGGCGGCAAATGATGATTTGCTATCCGTCCTTGTGTGTCTTTGCGCACAAGGACGGTTCCTTTTTTTGAACGCACCTACAATTTCTCTGGAGGTGAACACAAGAATGCCTAACGCAAAGGTCTTAGCCGAGAAGCAGGCCATCGTGGCCGAGCTGACCGAGAAGATCCAGAAGGCTACCGCGGGCGTGATTGTCGACTACAAGGGCATCACCGTTGCAGAAGACACCGCGCTGCGTAAGGAGTGCCGGGAGAGCAATGTGGATTACGCTGTGGTGAAGAACACCCTGCTCCGCTTTGCTTTCAACAACACCGGCCTCAGCGAGCTGGACGGTCTGCTCAACGGTACCACGTCCCTGGCTCTGTGCGAGGATCCCGTGGCTCCCGCCCGTGTCATGGCCAATTACGCCAAGAAGCTGGACGGCAAGTTCGAGATCAAGGGCGGCTTCATGGACGGTAAGCCCGTCTCCCTGGAGACCATCCAGTCCCTGGCTTCCATCCCCGCACTGCCCGTCCTGCAGGCCCAGTTCCTGGGCACCATGCTGGCCCCCATTACCGGCCTGGCTGTCGTCCTGAAGCAGATCGCCGAGAAGAACGGCGCTCCCGCCGAGGATGCCGCTCCCGCCGAGGAGGCTCCCGCAGCCGAGGCTGCTCCCGCCGCTGAATAATTTGCGGCCACACATTTTATTTTACAATTAGGAGGCTACTACAATGTCTGAGAAAGTTACTGCTATGATCGAAGAGATCAAGGGCCTGACCGTTCTGGAGCTCAGCGAGCTGGTTCACGCTCTGGAGGAAGAGTTCGGCGTGTCTGCTGCCGCTATGGCTGCTCCCGCAGCCGGCGCTGCTGCTCCCGCTGCTGAGGAGAAGACTGATTTCGACGTGGTCCTGACCGGCTTCGACGCCGCTGCCAAGATCAAGGTCATCA
>NZ_DAWBAJ010000014.1:0-49922 GCF_052306735.1 Dysosmobacter sp.
GGTGTGGAGCGGGGGAAAACCTGGAGATTGTATCAAAGGGTTACCTATCGCTATTATACGGTGACACTTCCGGCGCAGGGATCCCCCGCAGTCGGGCAGGCTGCTCCGCAAGCGGCCCCCTCCCCAGCGGAAACCGCTCCTTCGGTGTCCCCCGCAGCGCCGGAAACCTCCCGAGATACCGTTTTGGAAGAGGCCGTCCCCCAACAGACGGCGGAACCGCCAGCCAAGCGCACCGTATCCCTGATTGCCGCCGCAGGTGCCCTCTGGCTGACGGTTGCTGCCTGCATCGCGGCCCGGCAGGGGATCCGGTACGGGCGGATGCGAAACAGGCTTCTGTCCGGATCCGCCCCCACTGCCGCCTTCCACCAGGAAATCCGGCAAATGGGCATCAAGGCCTCCATTCGGATCCTGCCGGGGCTGGCATGACCTATGGCGCTGGGAGTATTCCGCCCGGTGGTCTTTCTCCCCAGCGGACAAGTACCGCTTCTGGCGGTGCGGCACGAGCTGACCCACGTGAAGCGGCGGGATCTTGCAGGCAAGGCGCTGCTCTTCCTGGTCTGCGCCCTCTACTGGTTTGATCCGCTGGTGTGGCACATGGCCCGGGTGGCCGGGGAGAATATGGAAGCTGCCTGCGATGCCCAGCTGGCCGAGGATATGACGGCCGCGGAAAAGCGGGCTTATGGGGAGCTGCTGCTGAGCGCCGCGGCAGGAGAAAGCGCCCCTCCGCTGTCCACCCGGTTCGGCGGCAGCAAAGCGCAGATGAAAAACCGTCTCACCCAGCTCTTTTGTCCCGGGAAACCCAGCCGGATGCTGGCAGGGATCCTTCTTTGCGCCGCATTCCTGGTCACCGGCCTGGTGGCCTGCCAGAGCATCTCCCAGGCTGACACCGCCGCCAGCGACAGCGTGGTCTATGCCGTTTTCGACTCCACCAGGCAGCCGGAGGATACGGATTACCGGGAGCTGACACTGGATCTGGTGGACTTCTCCCCCGGCGCCGGCTGGGTGGGCGGCAGCTCCGGTACCGTCACGCTGCCGGTATCGGAGGATGTACGCCTGTCCGGCAGGAGCGTTTCCCAGCAGACGTGGAAAAAGGATCTCATGAACTTCCTCTATGCGCCCTATCTTCGTTCCTATGCCCTTCCCGGAACGGCAGATGTACTCCGGGCGGAAGTACATAGCGGCGTCATCACCGCCATGGATTGGTATGAAGGTGCGCAGCCCGTGGGCGGCGTGCTGTGGCAGGATGCAGACTATGGACAATTTCTCCCCTACGTGCTGCGGCTGCCGGAGAGCTGACGGGACGGGTTCTACACAGTGGCTGCTCTGGGCCGGGACGGACAAAACCGCATCACGGATTACGCGGTGGAATTCTACCGCACAAGTACCCGGGAACTGCTGTTCACCCTGGAGGCTCAAAAGGAAACGGAGTTCCGTGACCGGTATGGATATGACGATACCGTACTGGATGACCAGGGGATCCGGCTTTTAGGCAGCGGGGACGGCTGGTACGTCTATCTCTCCGTCCCCCAATCTGCCCCGGCAGACCAATTTGAGGACAAATCCCAGGAACTGCGCTATCAGCGGATGTACCAGGACTTTTTGAGACTTTGTGACAGCCAGTCCTGGGCGCTTACCTTCGCCCAGGGAGACGATGCCGTCTATCCGGCCCTGCCTATCCCGGTGGAGCCCGGTGCCGAAACCCGGGCAGCCTTTGCCCAGGTACTGCGGAACCTGACAGGATCCGGGATCCTGCCGGACGGCACGCAGCTGGAACCCTGGGCCCTCCCGGCGGATTTCTCTGAAAACAGCTTTGCTGTTGCAGATGTGGACGGGGACGGGAAGGAAGAACTGATCCTCTACTTTGTCACCTCAGATACGGCGGGCATGCAGGGGGCCATCCTGGGCTATGACCAGGATCGGGCGGAAGTCCACATTCAGCTGATCGGCTTTCCCAGTATGGAATTCTATGAAAACGGCGCGGTAAAGGTCCTGTACTCCCACAACCAGATCGGCGGAGCACTGTGGCCTTACACACTGTACACATATCAGCCCCAGGGGGACATCTATCAGCCGGAAGCCATCGTGTACTCCTGGGAAAAGAGGATCCGCCCCACCAATGACGCCGGCCAGCCCTTTCCGGACCAGCTGGACCGAAGCAAAACCGGGGTCATCTACTATGTGGAGCCTGACGGCTGGGACGACAGCAACCCCATGGACCAGGAGGACTACCTCACCTGGGAGGCGGAAGCACTGGAGGGGTCGGCGCAGCTGACACTGCCCTTTGTCCCTCTGACGGAGGAAAACATCGCAGCCCTGGAGACCTGACGCAGTCAGACACTGTACGGGAACAGCACTGAAAAACGCCGGACGGCAGGAGCACTTCCCGCCGCCCGGCGTCCATTTTCAAGGGGGCAGCCTGGGGGGCGGTGCTTTCCTTACGCTTTTAGTTGACAGATGTAAGCCAACTTGCTATAATTGGCTTACAGAAGTAAACCGAAAGGAGGAAGCGCCATGAAACAGCCGGTACCCTCCCTGTCCCCCAGCGAGTGGCGGATCATGGAGGTTTTGTGGGCCGGGCCCAAGACGTTGATGGAACTTGTGCGGATTCTGGGGGAGTCCCCGGGATGGGCCAAGAGCACCGTTACCACCATGGTTCGCCGCATGGAGGAAAAGGGCCTGATCACCTATGACCAGCAGGGCCGCACCAAGGTCTTCCATCCGGCGGTGGGCCGGGAGGAGGCTGCTGCGGCGGAGACGCACTCCCTGCTCCAGCGGGCCTACCACGGCAGCGTGGGGCTGCTGGTCAACGCCCTGGCGCACCAGGAGTCCCTGTCCCGGTCAGACATTGAGGAACTGTACGCGGTCCTGCGCAAAGCGGAGGAGGAGCAGTCATGAAAGCGGTGCTGATCACTTCCAGCCTTCTGATCCTGGTTCTGATCGTCCTGCGGTACCTGCTGCGGGGCAGGATCAGTCCCCGGCTGCAATACGCCCTGTGGCTGCTGGTGGCGGTGCGGCTGCTGGTGCCCCTCTCCCTGCCCGGAACAGCTCTAAGCGTACTGAACGTCTTTTCGCCGGAGGCATCCGACACCACGGTGTATGTCTCCTCCCATGGGTTATCCACCTCCGCTCCCGCTCCGGAGACCGGCACCCTGGGCGACGGGCGGGAGATGGAGATTTACTATGACGGCAACGGGATCCCCCATTTCTACCCAGTGGGAGAGGCTCCGCCGGCGCAAGCAGACTACACCACTGTCCCGTCGGAACAGATCTTCCATCTGAACACCGTGCTGCGGGTGCTGTGGCTGGGCGGCGCGGCGGTGATGGCGGTATGGTTTCTGACCGTGAACCTGTCCTTTTTCTCCCGAGCCCGGAAGGGTGCCCGGTTTCTGGAAATGCAGGGGTGCCCCGTCCCGGTGTACGTGTCGGCGGCGGTGCCCTCCCCCTGTCTGCTGGGCCTTGTGCGCCAGCGGATCTACGTGACCCCGGCCTGCACGGAGGATCCGGATGGGCTGCGGCACGTTCTGGCTCATGAGCTGACCCACCGCCGCCAGGGAGATCCCTGGTGGTCTCTGATCCGGGCGGCATGTTTGTGCCTGTACTGGTTTGATCCCCTGGTGTGGTGGGCGGCAGCCCTGTCCCGGAGGGACTGTGAACTTGCCTGCGACGAGGGAGCCATCCGCCGTCTGGGAGAAGGGGAGCGCTTTGCCTACGGCCGAACATTGGTGGGACTGGTGGCCGCCGGAGCGTCCCCGGGAAGCCTTCTTCAAACCGCCACCACCATGCGCAGCGGCAAGGGCGGCTTGAAAGAACGCATTGCCCTGATCGCGCAGAAGCCCCGGATGCTGGCTGTCACAGCGCTGTGCCTGCTGACAGCGGTGGCCATGATAGCCGCCATCACCTTTACCGGAGCCAAGCCGGATCGAACCGGAGCCGTAGAGCTGCCGGAGCTGGGCATCTCCCTGATAATCCCGGAGGAGCTGGCCCTGGAGGATTACAGCGAGACTCTGGGCTACGGCGGATATCTGCTCTCCCCCGACGCCTATCTCCATTACGGGGACGGCACACCGTCACAGTGGGCTGCCGCCGGCATGGTGGGGAGATTCCCCACCAGCTGGCTCACCTGGGAGGGTCAAACCATCTCGAAGGCCCTGCCCTCCTGGAACCACACCAGCTACGGAGAGTCGGAGCCCCTGTCGGGCCTGGCCGCCCCGGCGGCCATCCTGCAGGCGGAACACGACCTCTATACCGCAGCGGAGGCTGGTGCCCTGGAGGAATCCGGCGTGGATCTGTCCACCGTAGAGTTAGTCTCTTCCTACTGGTACGTCTTTCTGGCGGAGCCCGGTGAGGATACCGGTATTCTGCTGAGCCTCAACGCCAAAAACTTTACCCGGGAGGATGCCGTGGACTTTGCCCGATCCGTGGAATTTCTGGAGCCCAACAGCGAGTCCCTGACGGCAGCGGAGCGCACCGCAGCCCTGCGGGCAGCTCTGGCCCAGGTGCCGGAGGAGTACGCCGATCGGGTGATTGCGGGCCGGGATCCGGAATCGACGGACAATATTCTGCTCTCCTTCTGGTACGCCCCGGACTACGGCGGCGACTACGGCGGCTGGCTGTTCTGGGTATACCAGTGGGATCAGGCGGCGTTCGAGGAACACCTGTGCGACGCCGACCACAGCGGCATCTCCTGCTTTGCACGGGACGCGGACGGCTACTATTACGCCGTTCATCTCCCCACAGACGTCAATTTCTCCCCGGAAAACGGCGATGACTATCTGGCCGTTCAGGAGGGCCTCATGGACTGGGCGGAGAAAACAGTGCTGGACGCGGAGGGCGTGGAGCCCTTCACCGAGGACGACGTCCAGGCGTTGCGGAACCAGCCCTTCCAATTCCAGGGCAACCACATTACCGCCGTGTATCATCCCTACTACGCCGTAAACGGCGAGTGGGAGCCCACCTGGACGTTCATCCTCTCCCAGCCTGCAGCCCAGGGAGAGGGCGGCATCTGGTGTGTGGAGCAGGTGTGGTACGACGGAGAATTCCCCCAGCGCCAGGTAATCCGGCCTGACACGGATCTGCCCCGGGCGGACTACTATGCCCAGCTCCAGGCCCGGGCGGATACCGGGCAGGCGGTCTGGGCCCTGGATCCCATGGAGGTATGCCTGCAATACGCTTATTCTTATGAGGGCGGCCATCTCAACGCCACGACGGAGAGCTTTGAACTCAGCGAGGTCTACTCCTCCGCCCCATACAGCAGCAATGACCGGGCAGCAGCGGGGTTGACCGCTCTGCTGGAAAATGACAGCGGCCTGGTGGTCTTTGACCTGCAGGCCCGGGAGGGAGACTCCTGGGCTGACCGGCAGGTCAGCGTGCCCACGGATGACCCGTCCCTTCCGGCCCTGCTGGAGAGCCTGACGGAAGATATCAGCTGGGTGGATACCCGCTGGACCTGGCCTCTCTACACGGATCCCTGGGGGGACGAGAGCCTGGCCTATTTCCTCAGCATCTACGATCCTCTCCGCCGGTACAATCTGACCGTGTATGCCGGAGGGGCCTATGCTGCCTTCAGCCAGGCGGGCGGCGGCGATACCGTCTACCAAGTGACGGCCTCCAACGGAAGCAGCGGCCCGGCGGAGGTCATCCGGGCCTGGCTGGATCCGTACAGTGCCGGGGCAGCGTCTCAGAGCAGCGATTCCCTGGGCCAGACTGTACAGGAGACGGTGGATCTGATCCGCTTGAGCGGCAGCGGCCGCCTGTCCTTCCTAAATTCCTCCAGCCGGGAATCCGGCCAGGCCGGTTCCTATCCGGTGAGCACCGATTCTCTCCGCTATTCCTACAGTACCCTGGGAGACTTCTTCCAGTGGACGGAGAGCACCGGATTGTCCGCAACCCGGGAGCCGGCGTCTGTGACGCTGTCCACAGCAGACACCTCCGTGTCCGTCACCGCCTACCAAGGCACCGGCAAACTGCTGATCCGCCAGGGGGACACAGTCCAATGGCTGGCGGCGGAGCCCGCAGACCCCGACGATGTGTTCGCTGTGGATCTTTACCACTACATGCGCTGCTGGTACGACGGTGCCCAGTGGGAGGCTCACAGCCGGGACCTGGCCATTCCCGATACCGGGCAGTCCCGGGAAGAGATCGCCCAAGATTGGGCGGAGGCCTACGAGGGCTACCGCCTGGAGACGGAACCCGGCGGCCGCAACACCTGTACTTTCGTCCAGGTGGAGGCCCGGGTGCGCGGCCTCTCCGACACCTATGCGAACTACCCGGAAATCACAGAGGGCCGGGAACGGTTCGTGTTCTCCTACACCGGCGTTTTTGTGCCGGAAAACGACTTGGCCCAGCTGGATCTGTGGCCCGGCAATACCACCGAGTACCAGGGAGATGACGCCCCTGCCGGCGCCCTGACCTACATGCGGCAGGGTATCCTGTACCGCGCCGACGACGGTTGGCGCTGCGCCGGGCTTGGGACAGGTCTGTAAAAGAAATCCCCTTTCCAGCCAACGGCTTTTTTCCCCGGCCCTATCAGGATGTCCCTGCCAAAATGCGGGGACATCCTTTTTTATAAAACGGTTCATGTTTCGTCTGCCACGGATTCCAGAGCCCCACCGGGGTGAAAATTTTGATTGGCGGTTGCAAAGCCCAAGCTTTTATGTTACAAGTAACATATGTAACATTTTATATGTAAGGGGCTTTTTTGTGAGAATCAGTCAGGACAAGCAAAAAAAGCTGGCGTATGTTGCCCGGCGCTATTACCTGGAAGATCAAAAACAAAGCGATATTGCCAGAGAGCTGGGCGTATCCCGCCCTTTGGTAAGCCGCATGCTCTCCGAGGCCCGGGAACTGGGGATCGTGGAAATCACCATCCATGAACCGGGAGCCAAGGCAGCCAGCCTGCTGGACCGCCTGCGGCTGTCCAGTTCCATCCGCAGCGGCGTCCTGGTGGAAGACGGAGAGGACGACGACACTACCAATCAGCTGCTTTCCCAGGGAGCCGTAGACCTGCTGCGGAGGATCGGCTCCCATCGCCTGGGCGTGGGCTGGGGCTACCTCATCGGCCAGCTGGTAACCTGGCTGGAGGCAAATCCCCAGATGGACAGCACCATCAGCGATATCTGTCCGCTGGTGGGCAATGCCAGCATTCCCGCCCGCAACTATCAGTCCAACGAAAACGTCCGGCTGATGGCCCAACAGCTGGGGGCTGCCCCCCATTTTCTCTACCTTCCTGCCCTGCCGGACAATCTGGAGGAAAAGCAGCTGCTGTGCTCCAGCGAGATCTACCGCCAGATCCACCAGCAGTGGGAACAGATGGACACGGCGCTGGTAAATATCGGGGACTACCCCTCCAGCCCGGACTTTGCCTCCCTGGTCCGGTACGGCAGCCTGCTCCAGCAGCAGCACGCCTGCGGCCGGATGCTGGTCTACTACTTCAACGAGGAGGGCTCCATCATCCAGTCCGACCAGGATTTCGCCATCCAGATCCCTCTGGAAACGCTGCTGCGCTGCCCCAACATTGTGGGGGTCTGCTCCGCCAATACCAGTGCCAAAGCCCTCCGGGGCGCCCTCCGCACCGGAGCCTTTACCCACATCGTGGCCCGGTCTGCCCTGGTGCAGACCCTGCTGGGCCAGTAATCAGCCATACCCGCTTCCCGGACGCACACGTCCGGGAAGTTTTCTTTTGCGCATTTTGAATAAACCGCTCCGCCGCGCTATATCAAATAGAGAGAAAACCGCTTGCTTGTATTGACTTTTGTAACATTAAGTGTTAACTTTTATGCACAAACGTAACACATTTGTATTCGGTGAAGGAGGTGAACGCAGATGACGAAAAGCGAATTTGCGGCGCGGCTGCAGCACGCCTGCGCATCCGTCATCGCGGCGGAGCAGGAGCTGACGGAGATCGACTCCAAATTTGGTGACGCGGATCACGGCCTGACCATGACCAAAATCGCCGGGGCCATCTCCGCCGCCGTGGAAGCATCCGACGGGGGGATCCAATCCATGCTGGACGACGCGGCTATTGCCGTCATGTCCCTCAACGGCGGCAGTGCCGTCCCTCTGTGGAACACCTGGCTGGATGGCATGCAGGAAGCCGCTCCGGAGGGAGAGGAGATCGGCGTAGCAGGCCTGCAGGCTGTCTTTGCCCAGGGGCTGGAGGAGATGAACGACATGTCCGGCGCCAAGGTGGGCGACAAGACCATGATGGATGCTCTGATCCCCGCCAGCGAGGCCATCGCCGGCTACACAGGCAGCGATGTGCAGGGCCTGTTCACCGCCGCCGCCCAAGCGGCGGCCAAAGGGGCCGAGGACACCAAGCAGTTCGTATCCAAATTTGGACGGGCCAAGAGCTACGGTACCAAAACCATCGGCACACCGGATGCCGGAGCCGCCTCCATGTCGTATTTCTTCCAGGGCCTGGCGCAGCCCTGAGCACCGTACAATCAATGTGAATGGGAGATGCTTACTATGAAAATGAAGAAGTTCATCAATGCCCCCGAGACAATCACTGACGAGGAGCTGGTGGGCCTGGGGCTGGCCTATCCCGACATTGTGGAGGTGGACGGCCATCTGGTCATCAGCAAGGATCTGGCCCACGCTGACCGGGTCACCATCGTCACCTACGGCGGCTCCGGCCACGAACCCGCTCAGGCAGGCTTCGTAGGCAAGGGCATGCTGGACGTGCAGGCGGTGGGCGACATCTTCGCCGCCCCCAACGGCCAGCTGGTGTTCGACGCCATGAAGCTGGCGGACAAGGGCCACGGCGTACTGCTGCTGACACTGAACTATGCCGGCGACCAGCTGGCAGGCAAGCAGGCCATGAAGCTGGCCAAGAAGGCCGGTCTCAACGTCCGGCAGGTGGTCACCGGGGAGGAGATCCAGTTTGACCCCAACGGAGAGGACAACAAGCGCGGCCTGGCGGGTGCCGTGGCCCTGTACCACATCGCCGCAGCTGCAGCCCGGGAGGGCAAAAGCCTGGACGAAGTAGCGGAGATCGCCCAGCACTACGCCGACAACATGGCCTCCATCACCGTCAAATCCACCGACGCCACCCATCCCCAGAACGGCATGTCCTTCGGCGATCTGGGCGAGACGGATCTCATGGAGATCGGCGCCGGCCAGCACGGCGAGGGCGGCGGCGTCCGGGTCCCCATGATGTCCGCCAAGGAGACGGTGGCCACCGTGGCGGAGGCGCTGTGCAAGAACCTGGATCTCAAGGCCGGAGACAAGGCCTTCGTCATGATCAACGGCTGCGGCGCCACCACCATGATGGAGATGCTGGTGCTCTTCAAGGACACGGTGGAGTTCCTGAAAGCCAAGGGCGTGGACGTGGTTGCCAGCATGGTGGGCGAGATCCTCACCGTCCAGGAGGCGGGCGGGTTCCAGATGAACATCGCCAAGTGGGATGAAGAGTGCCTGCGCCTGTGGAACACCCCCTGCCACACCCCCGCCTTCAGCAAGGAGTAAGCCATGGCAGACGCGATCGGTAACAAGGCCGCCCACGACTACCATCTGGACGTGCCCGCCCCGGAACAGGGGTTCTTTGCAAAAGGCCTGGGACACGGGGACTGGGGGGCAAAAAACCGCCTCTCCCGCCTGTTCAATCCCAAGAGCGGCAACACGGTGATGCTGGCCTTTGACCACGGCTACATCATGGGCTCCACCGCAGGGCTGGAGCGCATGGACGTCACCATTGCCCCGCTGTGCCAGTATGCCGACGTACTGATGGCCACCCGGGGCGCCATCCGCTCCTGCATCCCGCCTACGGTACAGAACGCCATCTGCCTGCGGGCCACCCATGACGCCAGCGTCCTGGTGGACGATATGAGCACCGGCAACGGATTGGGTGCTGACATCGAGGCCGCCATCCGGATGAACGCCTCCGCCATCGCCATGCAGTGCTTCATCGGCGGCGCCGGTGAGGCCCAGTCCCTGGAGACGCTGTGCCGGGCCGTGGACGCCGGAGAGCGCTACGGCATTCCCGTGCTGGGTGTCACCGCCGTAGGCAAGGAGATGGCCCGCACCACGGAGTATTTCCTGCTGGCTACCCGCATGCTGGCGGAGCTGGGCGTTTCTTTCGTGAAAACCTACTACTGCGACCACTTTGAAAAGGTCGTGGCCGCCTGCCCCGTGCCGGTTGTCATCGCCGGCGGCAAGAAGCTGCCGGAGGATGAGGCGCTGACCATGGCCTACCGTGCCATCTGCGACGGTGCCCGGGGCGTGGATATGGGCCGCAACATCTTCCAGAGCCAGCACCCGGCCGCCATGTGCCAGGCGGTGGCCAAGGTGGTCCACCAGCACTTTACGGACAAAGAGGCCTATCAGTTCTATCAGGACATCACCAATCCATAAGGCAAAGGGAGGAAGCAAACTATGTCCGCTGCGTACATGCACATCGGCATCCCCATCACCAACCGCAAGCCCGGTATGGTCTACAACGAAGGGGCCAAATTCTGGGTCAGCAATGTGGACGACTACGACTACAAGATCGAGTATCTGAAATTCGAGGAGGGCACCCCCTTCCCGGAGGAGATCCACCGCAATCCCCATGTGGCCTACAAGGTGGACGATCTGGAGAAGTACATCGCCGATGCCGACAGCGTCATCTGCGGTCCCATGGACGCCAATGACAAGGGCGACCGCCTGGCCTTTGTATGGAAGGACGGCGCCATTCTGGAGCTCTATCAGGAGGCCTGACACCGGAACTTACTATACAGTACTAAGCCTTTACACGTAAGGGGACGGACCATCTGGTCCGTCCCCTTGTCGCCTTGTGTGCCCTGCCAATCCCCAGGATTTGCGAGTGTTTTAACTATTATAATAGTTAAAACGGCTTATATATTGCTCTTTTATATTGCTAGGAGCGTGAAGGGGAGTCTCCTTCAAGGCCGCGGTAGCCTCCGCTGTATTCCAGTTCCTCCGGCACCCGGTAGAGCATCCCGGTAAAGGTGCCGTCCGCCTCCCGGCGAATGATGGGCAGATAGACACGGCCATCCAGAGAACCTCGGAATCTGCTGCGGTAAATCCCGTGTTCATCAAAGTCGCTCTCAGTCAGCTTATCCAGATCCAGGATCCAGGACGGGCCCCCGCCAGGATCCTGGATCTCGTACTGATCCGTCACATGCTCCACGCTCTCCTCCACCAGCTCACACGATTCCAGGGGAATGTTCTGGTAATGTTCCCGTTCTTTCTCCCATTCTTCCCACCTCTGCTGGACCTCCTCCGGGGACTCCTCGATGCTATAAACCATGGGACCTGCGATATCCAGTGTGACGCTGACCGTCTGCTTCGTCCCGTCCCGGAACTCCGCCTCGGCGGTAATGGGGACCTGCTCCGGCAAATCATCACTGCCGGAGGCCTCCATCCCCCAAAACAGCAGCGTCCCGCTCTCCAGAGTGCTCTTGTCCACCGTGACGCGGTTCCCGACTATCTCAAACTCCTCACCGCACATTGCCAGCTGCTGCTCCGGCCCCACATACATACGGCTCACATTCTCCTCCAGAGACAGCTCCGCCACATTCTGGCTGGCGAAGAATCCCGTCTCCGTGGAGAAGGTCACCTGGGCAACATGGTCCCCCTCGTAGCCCAAGCCAATATTCACATAAAAGTTCTTCCCGTCAAAGTGCCCCCCCAGGATTTCCGGCCGCTCCCAGATATCTTGCGCCCGAAACCCGATGGTGCCGTCCTCCTCCAGATCCAGGGCATAGGTTTTCACTACAAAGACATGCTCCTCCTGGGGCAGGGCCAGCAGCGCCCCCAGGATCCCCAGGCACACGCACGCCGCCGCCAGGCCGTGCCAGATCCAATGCCTCCGCCGGGGCGTGTAGTCACAGGCCTCCTGATAGTACCGGTCCCCTACCGCACCCAGGCCGTCAAAAAGCTGCTTGCCGCTCATATGGGTCTCCCCCTTTCCGCCAGATAGTCCCGCATGCGCTGGCGCAGGCGCGTCAGTCGGACGGAAACCGTCTTCTCAGACAGCCCCACCCGCCGGGCAATCTGGGCGTAGGAATCGCAGAATCCATAGCGCCGCAGGAAAATCACCCGGTTTTCCCGGCTCAGCGTGTCCAAAAATGCCTCCAGCAAGCCGGCCAGCTCTCCCGCCTCCACTTCCGCCTCCACGCAGCTGGGATCCGGCAGGCACTCCTCCAGTTCCTCCAGTGCGATTTGGTATCCGCCCCGCTTTTCCGCATGATTCCAGCGGCAGCGCTTGATAGCCAGGTTCCGGACGATCTTGCAGAGATATCCCAAAAGGCAGTCCGGCCGCTCCGGCGGAATGGCGTTCCAGGCTCCCAGATAGGCGTCGTTGACGCACTCCTCGGCATCCCGGCTGCTGGAGAGCATCTGCATGGCCAGAGCATGGAGGGTCTTGCCGTACCGCTCCTCCATCTCTCCCAGCGCCTGTTCTGACCGCTGGAACAGCAGTTCAATGATCTGGGCATCATCCACCCGTTCCGCCCCCTTTCCCTCTCTTCTATATACTCCGCTTTTGTCCCCAAAAACTACATGCACCCGGCAATTTTTCTGAAAAAGCCGCAAAAAGGGCACGGCCCCAGGCCATGCCCTTTCAAAAATCCGTTACAGTTCTCCTGCCCAGGTACGCTTTGCAGAGCGGCTGTGGGGCAGATACCGGCGGTAAAAAATCAGCTGGATCAGAGTCAGCAGCCCCCCGTAAAGAAGCAGCAAAAACAGGCTTCGGGGCACTGCGGCGCTCAATCGCTCCAGCGGGGTGCCCACACCTCCGGCCGTGTAGCAGTAATCCCAGCCAAAGAGTCGGTTGAGCACCAGGCTCACCCCCACCAGCCCCGCCACCGGCAAAAAGCAGCGGTACCGATCCGCCGGTTGGGGGCGGTAATAGCCGCTGGCCCACATGGCGGCAGTCACCAGGATCATCATCACATGGTACATGAGGCTCCGCACAGGCACAAAGCTGAAAAAAGAGTACTGTCCCACGTAGACGTTGAACACCAGGCCGAACACACCTCCCAGCATCCCCATGGTGCACACCGTGGCGCAGGCCGTTTGCCGCACACGCTCCCGGCGGGCGAAGAGGGCCGCCGGCAGCAGCAGCCAGAACAGGGAGCAGAGGTACAGGGGCAGTGTGGTGGAAAAATCGATGCCGCCTGTTGTCCGGGCCTCCCAGACCCAGTACACCGGATCAAAGAACAGCGCCGCCACAGCACACACCTTCAGGCATCGGATTACCGTGCCCGGTTCCGCCCGGCGGGCGGCGGTACAGGTCAGGGGCACCAGAGCTGCGGTCACCAGGATCACCAGCAGATGCGGCAGTTTGAACATTGTCTTTCCACCCTTCCTCCCATCAGCGCCCATGGGAAACCGGCGCTGCTGCTCTTTCTCTCATTTTGAAGGATAGCAGGCAGACCTGTAGGATTCCTCCAGGAAGCCTTAAGATTTGTAAAGGTTCCCGCCTTTCTCCTTCCAGGATTTGACGCGGCGGCGGAATCTGATATAATGGGGGCGAATTCCCCCAAAAATCACCACCTGCCAAAAAGGAGGCCGCCCCTATGACCGCTTCGATCCTCATCGCCGAAGACGACGACGACATCCGCAGCCTGCTGCGCCTCTACCTGGAGGGCGAGGGCTACCGGGTGCTGGAGGCGCCGGACGGCGCTGCCGCCCTGCGCCTGGCCCGGGAGGAATCCCCCGATATGGCAGTTCTGGATGTCATGATGCCGGAGATGAACGGCTTTGAACTGACCCAGGCCCTGCGCAAGTACAGCGATATCCCCATTCTGATCCTCTCCGCCAAAAGCCAGGATAACGACAAGATCCTGGGATTGAACCTGGGCGCCGACGATTACATTGCCAAGCCCTTCAATCCCGTGGAGATCGTGGCCCGGGTAAAGGCCCAGCTGCGCCGGGCCAACCGCACCACCGGCAGCACCTTGACCGTGCGGGATCTGACCCTGGACACCGCCAGCTTCCAGCTCTGGAAGGATGGGCGGCAGATCCTCCTGACCCCTATGGAATATAAGATCCTGGCCATGCTCATGCGCTCCCCCGGACGGATCTTCACCAAGATCCAGCTCTACGAGGGAGCCATCGGCACCTATTTTGAAGGGGATGACAACACCATGATGGTGCACATCTCCAAACTGCGGGAGAAAATTGAAGATGACCCCAAAAATCCCCGCTACATTATAACTGTGAGAGGATTGGGATACAAAATTGAAAAATAATCTGCTGCGGGGAAGCCTTTTTGAGCTTCTGGCCAAGAACTACCTGCTCTTTACCCTGACCCTGCTGGCAATCGGCGGCAGCGTTTTCTGGCTGTGGAACACCTGGCTGGACGAGATCTACCGCCCGGTGGACTGGTATGCGATGGTGCAAAGCGAAGCCCTGGTTCAGGGGGACTATGCCAGCCTTGAAAGCTATGTGAGCGGCGAGGGCAATGCCTTCGCCGTCTATGACGGCAACGGGCAGCTGGCATATGCCTCCGCCGACGGCTTTGATGACTCCTATACCGCCGGAGAACTGGCCTGCATCCCCCCTTACCTGGACGCAACCACCACCGATGCCTATGAGACCACAGGGGAAGACGGCCGTCCCCGGTACCTGCTCATCAAGCACCGCTACGAAAACGGCGGCACCACAGAGGTGGCCACCATGCTGCTGGACGAGCACTACCGGGTGATCTTCGGCGGCTTCGGCGACGGCCGGGATGCCTACTCCCCTCTGGAGTACCAGCTGCTCTCCGGGCATCGGTTCCCCGGCAGTTTTCTCTCCTGCTACCATTTCCAGGACGCAAGGGGGCAGGGACGCACGCTGCTCATCCGGGAAGCGCTGGTAAGCGGGGACGCATACTTCCAGCGCTATCAGGACTCCTGGAAGATCTGGCTGCTGGTAATCCCCCTGTATCTGGCTGATGCAGGACTTTTTATCTGGTGGCTGAGCCGGAAGATCGCCCGTCCCCTGCGGCGGCTCAACGACGCGGTGGTCTCCCAGTCTGAAGGACGCATCAGCCGGGTGGGCAACTGTGGCGGTACCCGGGAGATCCGCCGCATCGGGGAGAGCTTTGACCGTTTCTCCGACCGGCTGGCGGAAAGCGAGGCGGAGCGCCGCCGCCTGGACGCAGGACGGCAAAAGCTCATTGCCGACATCTCCCACGACCTCAAGACTCCCATCACCGTCATCGCCGGCTATGCCGACGCCATTTGCGACGGCAAGGTGCCGCCGGAGGAGACCCAGCGCTACCTGCACGTCATCCAAGCCAAGGCCCAGACCCTAACGGAGCTGGTAAATACCTTCCATGAATACAGCAAGGTGGAGCATCCGGAATTCGTTCTCCATCCCCAGCGCACGGATCTGTGCGAATTTCTCCGGGAGTATCTGGCGGTCAAATACGATGAGATCGACCTGGCGGGGTTTTCCCTGGAGGTCTCCATCCCGGAAGAACCCATCTTCTGCCCGCTGGATCGCCCCCAGTTCCGCCGGGTGCTGGACAACCTCCTCTCCAACGCCCTGCGCCACAACCGGTTGGGTACGGTGCTGTTTTTCGACGTGGCCGTCTCCGGCACCCAGGTCCTTCTGCGGGTGGGCGACAACGGCGCCGGTATCCCTCCGGAACGGGCCAGGCATATTTTCGACCCCTTTGTGGTGGGCAGCGACGCCCGCTCCGGCAAGGGCAGCGGCCTGGGACTGGCCATCACCCGCCGTATCGTGGAAAAGCACGGCGGCACCGTGGATCTGGCTGACCGTCCCGCCCCCGGCAGGAGCACGGAGTTCCTTCTGCGCCTGCCGCTGGACAGCGGGACGGTTCCCGGGAATCCCGCATCCATATAGCGTCCTTCCCTTCCGCGCCTCCGGACCTTCGGGCCCGGGGGCGTTTTCTTTATGCCTTCCTTTGCAAATCTTAACCCATGATATATGGCAAATGAAGTTTCCCCGGCTATGATAGCCCCCAGAAAGGAGGCAGCGCCATGCAAGAATCCGACCTGCGCAGCCGCCCCATCATCGAAGTGAAGGACATCCGCAAGGAATACCCCATCGGGGATGAGACGGTGGTGGCCCTCAAGCGCATCAACCTCAGCGTCTCCCGGGGGGAGATCTGCTGTATCTTCGGCACCTCCGGCTCCGGCAAGTCCACCCTGCTCAACCAGCTGGCAGGCATGGAAAAACCCACCCGGGGCCAGGTGCTCATCGGCGGCGTACCCATCTCCCGCCTCAGTGAAAACCAGCTGGCATCCTTCCGGCAAAAGCACCTGGGCTTCGTGTTCCAGTCCTACAATCTGCTGCCAAACCTCACCGCCACGGAAAATGTGGCCATGCCCCTGCTGTTCCGGGGCGTGCCCAAGCAGCAGCGGGAGGCTGCGGCCCGCAAACTTCTCACCCGGGTGGGCCTGGCCCACCGGCTGGACCACTTCCCCAGGCAGATGTCCGGCGGCCAGCAGCAGCGGGCGGGCATCGCCCGGGCCTTTATCGCCCGGCCCGACGTGGTGTTTGCCGATGAGCCCACGGGGAACCTGGACTCCAAAACCACCGTGGAGATCATGGAGATGATCTGTTCCTTTGCCCGGGACTATCACCAGACCATCATTCTGGTAACCCACGACCCCGAAATGGCATCCTATGCCGACCGTATCGTCACCCTCATCGACGGCGAGATCGTCAGCAATCAACTCAACAACAAGGAGAAAAGCCCATCATGAAAGACCGTATTCTCAAAACCGGCGCCGCGCTGGCGCTGATCCTCACCCTGGTTGCATCGGTGCTGCCCCTGGGCGCCCTGGCAGAGGGGGGAACCCTGTACATCACCGGCTACACGGTGGAGGACTCCTCCGGTAAAGGGGCCGGCAGCATTACCAAGGGTTCCGTGGTGAACATCACCGTCTCCGTCAAGGATACCAGTGACGGCACCGGCGGTGCGGATCCAAAGGCCCTGGATATCACCAAGCTGGATGACAGCTTTTCCGGCGGCAGCGTCCAGGTGGACAAGACCTCCCCGGAGGGACGGCCTCTGGTCTATGCGGTGAAGTTCTCCAACATCAAGTACAAGGGCGCCGGTCAAAGCCTGCGGTTTCAGATCGGCCGGGCCGGGGAGTCCGACAGCTACCAGACCATGGAGGTCACCATCACAGAGGCCGTGGTCTACGATCCCTCCGCCAGCGCGCCTCCCCCGGCACCCGAGGCCCCGCCGGAGCCCATCCCTGCCCCCATGGTGGTCGTCTACCGCAGCGAGATGGAAAAGCCCATTGAGGCCGGGCAGGAGATGGATCTGACCATCACCTTCCGCAACCTGGGCGGTGCCCGCCTGCGCTCCCCCGTGGCCACCTTCACCCCCTCGGACTCCCTGAATATCGTAGGGGGAACCTCTTCTTTTGTGCTGGATGATATCAACAGCAAAAAAAGCGGCAGCGTGACGCTGCGCATCCGGGCCAACAGCACCATTCCCTCTCCCAACCAGTCTCTGGGTGTGGAGCTGAAATTCAACTACGACAACAATGTCTCCCTGGTTCAGGGCAGCATCACCGACAAGGTGTCCATCCCCGCCCTGGGCAGGGAGAGCGTGCCCCAGCCGCCGGTGCTGGTGACCCGTTCCGCTCTGGGAAAGCCCATCTCCCCGGGCCAGGCCCTGGACGTCACCGTCTCCTTTCAAAACGCCGGGACCACCAAGCTGGTCTCCCCGGTAGCCACGGTGACGCCCTCCGACTCCCTGGTCGTTCTCAACGAAACGTCCACTTTCCTGCTGCCGGACATCGCCCCCGGCGCCACCGGCAGCATCACCGTGCGCGTCAAGGCGCTTCAGGAGATCTCCTCCACCAACCAGTCCCTGGGCACGGAGCTGAAATTCGGTTACGACAACGGCGGGATGCTGACCCAGGCCACCGTGTCGGACCGGGTAAATCTGGCCGCCACGCCTCCCTCTAAAACGGATACCCCGGTGCCCAATCTGGTGATTCAGAAATTCTCCTACGGCGAGGGCTCTGTCCCCGCTGGCGGCAAATTCCCCCTGGGCATCGTCTTTCAGAACACCGGTACGGTGAAGGTGGAAAACGTGGTGGTGACCGTGGACGGCGGCGAGAGCTTTACCATGGATGGAAGCACCAACACCTTCTATTATAAAACCCTGGGAGCCGGCTCCAGCCAGACCCTCACCGTCCCCATGCAGGCGGTGCCTGCCAGCAAGAGCGGCGCTCAGAGCATAGGCGTCAGTTTCAAATACGAGTATCTGGACGGGGAAAAGCGCACCCCCTCCACCGCCGATATCAAAATCTCCGTTCCGGTGTACCAGCCGGATCGGTTCCAGATCAACGCCCCTGCCGTGCCGGAGAGCATGACTGTGGGAGAGGAGGCTGAAGTCACCCTTGCCTATGTCAACAAGGGCAAGGACGACATCGCCAACGTGGAGGCCACTGTGGAGGGGGACGGCGTGGACACCCCCGCCCGCACCCAGTATCTGGGCAATATTACCGCCGGTACCAGCGGCACCATCGGCTTCGCCCTGACTCCCACCGCCGCCGGGGAGACGGAGATCGTATTGAAGATCTCCTATGAGGACGCCGACCAGCAGGTTCAGACCCGGACGTTCCCGATAAAACTGCAGGCGGAGGAAATGGTTCCCATGGACGACTATCCCGACGTTATGGAGGAGGATCCCTCCGGAGGGATCCCCTGGCTGTGGATCGGTCTGGGCGGCGCCGTCCTGGCCGCCGCAGCGGTGGTGGTGATCCTTCGGAAAAAAGTCAGCCGCTCCGCCGAAGGCTCCTGGGACGGCAGCTGGGAGGAGACGGAGGAGACTCCCAAGGAGGAGGCGTAAACCGTGAGCAGGAACGATATTTTCCGCATGTGCCTGCAAAACCTGATGCGCCGGAAATCCCGCACCTTTTTGACGGTGCTGGGCGTGCTCATCGGCTGCTGCTCCATCGTCATCATGGTGTCTCTGGGCATCGGCATGAAGGAATCCCAGGATAAGCTTCTCGCCCAGATGGGCGACCTCACCATCATCACCGTCAACGCCCCCCAGGGAGGGCGGGGCAAGATGAAGCTGGATGATGCCCTGGTCCGGCAGCTCAAGGCTCTCTCCGGGGTGGAGGCCGTGACGCCCAAGCAGAATCTGGAGGCGGAGGGCATCCGCCTGCTGTGCGGCACCGGAAACCGCTATGTGGCGGAGTGGTCTTCCGTAGCAGGGCTGGACACGGAGGCCATGGAGCAGATGGGCTACCAGCTGACCCAGGGCAGCGTTCCCAAGCGCAGCGGCGACATTGTAGTGGGGCAGTACACCGCTTACAACTTCAAGGATTCCATCCGCCCCGAGGGCATGAACATGGTGGACCGCTGGGGCGGAGAACTGGATGGCGGCGGCGATCAGGAGCATCTCCCTCCCCCCTACTTTGATCCTCTGAAGCAGAAATTCACGCTGGAAGTCACCACCCAAAGCGGCAAATTCACCGTACCCTTAACCCCTGTGGGCGTTGCCAAGGAGGACTACTCCAAAGGTTCCGAGACCTCTGACGGCATCATTCTCAGCTTGAGCGATCTGCGCAAGCTGCTGGACAAGGCCCAGGGAAACCAGAAAAAGGCGGTTCCCTACGACTCTGTACTGGTAAAGGTAACAGACATCTCCCGGGTGGAGATGGTGGAAAATGACATCAAAGCCATGGGCTACTCCACGGAGTCCATGGAGAGCATCCGCAAGCCCATGGAAAAGGAGGCCCGGCAAAAGCAGATGATGCTGGGAGGCCTTGGCGCCATCTCCCTGTTCGTGGCAGCTCTGGGCATCACCAACACCATGATCATGTCCATCTCCGAGCGCACCCGGGAGATCGGCATTATGAAGGCTCTGGGCTGCTATGTCACGGACATCCGGGTGATGTTCCTCTCGGAGGCCGGGGCCATCGGTCTCATCGGCGGCATCATCGGCTGTGTCATCAGCTTCATCGCCTCGGTGGTGGTGAACCTGGTGTCCCTGGGCTTCTCGCCGGAGAATATCCTGCCGGCCATCATCGGCGGCGAGGGAGTGAGCCGGGTCTCGGTGATCCCGCCGTGGCTGCTGCTCTTCGCGGTGGTCTTCTCCGTGCTCATCGGCCTGGGCTCCGGTTACTACCCCGCCAACAAGGCGGTACAGATTCCCGCTCTGGAGGCCATCAAAAGCGAATAAGCGTGAAAAAGGACCGCACTGTACCGTGCGGTCCTTTTATCATTGATTTTGCAGCAGGGCGCTCATCACTCCGGCATGGTCCACTCTTTCACGCCGTCAAAATACGGGCTCTGCTTGCGCAGGCGGAAATCGTCCTGGTCCTTTTTGGACCAGTCGTACAATCCTTCTCCGGCGGCCTGTCCGGTCTTACCGGAGGCCAGGCCGGAGAGCACCAGCTTTTGGAGCTCCTTGGTATCGCACAGATCCGGGTAGACATTTTTGGCGATGGCGCTCTCCAGATCGAAGCCCACGGCGTCGAAATACTCCAGCAATCCGATGGAGGCATAGCGCATGCCCATGGCGTATTTCACCGCCTTGTCGATGTCGGCGGCGGTGGTGACGCCCTGCTCGATGAGGTAGATAGACTCCCGGAACAGGGCCTGGGCAAACCGGTTCACCAGGAAACCCGGCACGCTGCGGTTGAGCACCACCACCTGGCGGTGCAGCGTCTCCAACAGGGCCATGGTGCGGGAGAGGGTCTCCTCCCCCGTGCGCTGGTGGCGCACTACCTCTACCAGGGGCAGCATATGCACCGGCTGGAAGGGATGGGCCACCAGCAGCTGCTCCGGCCGGCCGGTGAGCCCCGCCAGGATCTCCGCGTCCATAGAGGAAGAACAGGAGGCCACAATAGCGCTGTCCTGCGCATATTGGGTAATAATTTCGTAAACAGCCTGCTTTTCCTTACATCCCTCGGTAACCGCCTCAAAGACGAAGGTGCAGCCTTCCAGGGCGGCAGGGTCGTTGGTGATGGTCAGCAGCGCCAGGGCGGCGGTCTTGTTTTTCTCCGTGGCAAGGCCCTGGGCAATGAGATCGTCCCAGTTCTGCTCAATGGCTTTCCGGCAGCGCACCAGGCCGCTTTCCGAATGGCCCACCACCGTGCAGGGCAGGCCGTGGCCGATCACCAGCGTCGCCTGGCAGGAGCCGATGGTCCCGGAGCCGTAGACGGCAATCTTTTCCATAGTGCGCTCCTTACATCATGGCCCAGCCGTGGGTCAGCCGCAGGGACTGTCCCGTGAGGGCGCCCTGGTCATTGGCCAGGAAGGCCAGCATATTGGCAACATCCTCCACGGTGGTAAACACCCCGTCCACGGTGTCCCGCAGCATGATGTTCTTCACCACTTCCTCCTCGCTGATGCCCAGAGAGGCCGCCTGCTCCGGGATCTGCTTTTCCACCAGGGGCGTCTTGATGAAGCTGGGGCAGATGGTGTAGGTATAGATGCCGTAGTCGGCGCCCTCCCGGGCCACCGCCTTGGCAAGGCCCGCCACACCGTGCTTGGCAAAGTTGTAGGGCTCTTTCAGCTTGGAGCCCACAAAGGACTGCACGGATCCGGTGAAGACGATGCGCCCGCCCTTGCCGGAGGCTTTCATCCGACGGAAGGCAGCCCGGGACACCAGGAAGGCGCCGTCGGCGTGAATGGCCATCATCTTCTTCCAGTCGGCAAAGGGATACTCGTCAAAGGGATGGACGATCTGGACGCCGGCGTTGGACATCACCAGATCGCAGGAGCCGTAGGTCTCCACCATCTTGTCAAAGCCGGCTTCCACCTCTTCCTCACTGGAGACATCCATGTGGACGGCGATGGCACTGAGGCCCTGGGCCGTCAGCTCCTTCACCAATTCCTCCGCAGCAGGCATGTTCACGTCCGCCACCACAACGCCATAGCCCTCTTTCGCCATACGCTGGGCGCAGGCCTTGCCGATGCCGGACGCCGCGCCGGTAATCAATGCAGATTTCATTTCCGTTTCCTCCTGTCCGTTTTCCCGGCGGACTGTCCGCCGCTTCGTTTCCTGAGGATATTCTATCATCTGGGACTATGAAATCAATTCGCATGATTGGCCGTAATTTACCGGACAGCTTTGTGTGATTTAACGAAATTATAAATATTATTTTGTTTTATAAATTAAATTTATAAATATTATCCAGACACCTTACGCTTCTCCCCCATCCTCCGGCCACAGATCGTCCGGGGGCAGGTGGCGGGAGAGGTGGTGGATAAAGGCCTGGCAGGCCTTGGAGAGATACCGCCTGGGATTCCAGGCCAGAACGATATCCCAGTATTTCATACTGTCCATCAGGGGGACGCAGGTCACCTGGGGAGCGGGGTGCATGTCCAGCACGGGCTTGGGCAGGATGGACACCGCCCGGCGGTGGGACACCATCTCCACCATAAAGTCCCACTGGGAGGTCAAAAGCGCCATTTTGGGCTCAAAGCCCGCCGCCCGGCAGGCTGCCACGATCTGCTCGTTGAGGATGAAATTCTCGTTGAAAATGGCGAACTCCTCCTCCCGGAGGGCTGCCACAGTGGTGAAAGGCTCCCGGGCCAGGGGATGATCCCGGTGCACCAGGGCCACATTGCGCTGGGTGGTGAAGTGCAGCGTCTCAAAGCTGGCGCAGCGGGGGGTGTTGAGGGTCAGGGCCAGATCCAGCTCTCCCGCCTGGAGCATCTGATCCAGGCGATGGGCGCCCTCCTCGATCATATGGACGCGGATATTGGGGTAGGCCCGGTTGAACTCCGGGATCAAATCCCCGAAGAAACAGGCTCCCATCAGAGGCGGAAGCCCCAGGGAAAAGGCACCGCTGCTGTTGCGGTCTGTCCGGCGCACATCCTCCACCGTCTTTTGATAGACGTCCATCAGCTGCTGGGCCCCCTCCAGGAGCCTGCGGCCCTCATCCGTGAGCATCTGCCGACGGCCGAAGGCGTACAGCAGCTTCACCCCCAGCTCCTCCTCCAGGTTCTTCACAGAGATGGACAGGGCCGGCTGGGAGATCCCCAGATGCTCCGCCGCCTGGGAAAAGCTTCCTGCCTGGGCCACCGCCATAAAATATGTGAGCTGCTTGATATCCATGATCCTCTCCCCTTATCTCCGGTGCGCTTTCTCATGAAAAGCATACGGGGGCGGGCACCCGTTGTCAAGCCCGCCGGATGGACTTGACAGGAAACTGTATCACTGCTATGATACGGTTAGAAAGCGTACTATGGAAGTGACACAGTTTGCAGGAAAGGGCGGTGAGGCCGTGTGATCTCCTTTGAAGGCTTTTCCCCTGCGGAGGGAAGCCCCATCTATCTGCAGATCGTCCGGTATGTGCAGCGCCGCCTGGTGGCCGGCACCATCCGCCCGGGAGACGAGCTGCCCTCCCGCCGGGCTCTCTCGGCATTGCTGGGGGTGAACCCCAACACCATCCAGAAGGCCTGCCGCATGCTGGAGGAGGAGGGCATCATCACCTCCCACACCGGGGCCAAAAGCCTGGTGGCGGCGGACGAGGCGGTGACCGCCCGGGTGCGGCAGGAGCTTTTGGAGTACGACGCCGGAACACTGGTGCGGGGTCTGAAGGAAATGGGCATTCCCCGCACCCAGGCGCTGGACGTGGTGGCGCGGCTGTGGGACGCGCCCCAAGCAGGAGAGGAGGAGACGCCATGAGAAAGCATCTTTCCGTGTGGATGACGGCGGCCCGGGGAATCGCGGGCCCCCTGGCGCTGATCCTGCTGGTCATGGCGGCGGCGGAAGGCGTCCTGCTGTGGTCGGCCTATCCGGATTACGAAGCCACGAGCCTGTACTTTTTATTGAGTGACTGTCCCCTGGTGTGGCCTTTCCGGGCGGCCCTGGTTCTGCTGGCGGCGGCCTGCTGCCTCCACGGCAGCGGCCTGGGGGGCAGCGCCGTGGGAAACACCCTGGGGCGGCTGCGGATCTCTGAGCTGACGGCATTCCTCTTATGGGGCCTTTGCTACGCCACGGCCTTTGTGATCTTGTGGGCAGTCCAGGCGGGGATCCTGCTGGGGGCAGGATGGTATTTCACCGCACATGCTGCCCCCTCTGCCGCCAGTCCCCAGACGGTGCTGCTTGCCTCCTGGCAAGTGCCCTTCTTTCACGCGGTGCTGCCCCTGGATCAGTGGACCGGCTATGTGCGCATGGCGTGTCTCTCCCTGGGGCTGGGGATAGGCTGTGCCGCCTGGTCCTTTTGGCGGCGGCAGACAGCCAACGGCTACGCCGCGCCGTTTCTGGTAATTTTGTGGGTGGTAACCATCACATTCGATCCCACCGACCTTTCCATGGATCTCTTTTTGATCCTGGCGGCTCTGGTAACAGCGGGGGTATCCATTTACCTGGTCTGGGGGGAGGTGTACCGTCATGCGGATTCCCATTGAGCGCTATGCCCCGCCGGGGGTGGATGTCCAGACAGAAGTAGAGCGAACGGTCTGGGGTCTGATTGCCGCCGCGGTGCTCTCCCTGCGGTTTTTCCTATCCTATGTGGACAGACGTACCTATGTCTATGATCTGCTAGAAGACTTCCGGGGCCCGGAAAAGATTGTCGTGATGCCCACCTTCCGGGAGATCTTCTCCTGGTCCTTTCTGGGTTTTGGGATCTTTTTGCTGGCTATGGCGGCGGTGGCAGTTTTCCACGTGGCCTACCACTACCAGGGAGGCAGCCGTCCCATCTATCTTATGCGGCGTCTGCCGGACCGCTGGGAATACTGGCGGCGGTGCCTGGCCCTGCCGGCGGCGGGCGCCCTGTGCGCCCTGGCCGCCATGCTGATCCTGCTGGGGATCTACCTTGCCGTCTACCTGGTTTTCACACCGGCCCAGTGTCTGCCGGAGCCGTGGTTTTAGGAGGGATACATCATGCTGGAACTCAAGGAAGTCACAAAATTCTACGGGGCCAAGCAGGCCCTGGACAAGGTCTCCCTCACCCTGGCCCCGGGAGAGATTGTGGGGCTCTTCGGGGAAAACGGCGCGGGCAAGACCACGCTGCTCAAATCCATGCTGGGGCTCCTGCCCCACCGGGGCACAGTGACCCTGGACGGGGAAGCCGTCAGCCACAAAAACATCCACCGGCTGTCCTTTGCTACCTGCGAGCACTCTTTCTTCCCCAATCTGACGGCAGAGGACCATCGAGCCTTTTACCGCTCCCACTTCCCCGCTTTCCGGGACAAGCGCTTCCAGGCCCTGATGGACTTTTTCGAGCTGCCGGGGGGCAAGGCTCTGCGCCATTTGTCCACCGGGCAGAAAAACCAGTTTGAGGTGATCCTCGCGCTCAGCCAGGGGGCGGACTATATCCTTATGGACGAGCCCTTTGCGGGCAACGATATCTTCAACCGGGAGGACTTCTACAAGGTGCTGCTGGGGATCCTGGAGCCCACGGAGGCGGTGATCCTCTCCACCCATCTTCTGGAGGAGGTGCAGAACTTCATCAGCCGGGCGGTGCTGCTGCGTCAGGGAAAGATCGTGGGGGATGCCTCCATGAGCGACTTGGAGGACGCGGGACAGGATCTCATGTCCTTTGTAAAGGAGACCTACCACTACCGCTCGGACCGGGTGAGCCGTGCCCTCTCGGATCTGACAGATCACCGGGAGGAGGGATGACCATGCGCTTTCGCATTGCGTCCATTTTTATCGCCGCCGCCCTGGTCCTCTCCTGCGGCGTGCTGGCGGCAGGGCATGTCTCCCTGTACGCCCAGCGGGAGGCGGTAACCCTGGAGGAGACCACCCTGCTGGGGGATGTCTCCGCCGTGGAGGGCGTCCAGGTGGAGATTCATACACAGCTGATAAATCAGCTCTTCTGGGACACCCAGTATACCGCCGGGACACAGCCCGTCATTCACACCGACTACACCCATTATTGGAGTGAACAGCCCAACTACCGGGAGTGGGACCGGGACGTTCTCCGGGCAGACTTTTGCGGCTCCATGGGCGTCACAAGCCCGGAGTGGGAGGAAGTGGACCAGTTCGGCATGCAAAAGCCCTTCAACGACGTGGCCTCCCGCTGCCCCGCCGGAACGGAGAATTACACGGAGCGGGTCCGTCTGCGGGATTACTACGAATACTTCCCCATTTACGTCTCCACCGTGGACATCCTGCCCGATGGCGGCAGCTATTACTTAGACGGCAGCGAATCCGTGGAAATGATGATGCAGGACTTTCTCCGCTCCCAGTTCCGCTTCCCGGTGCCGGAGGACCTGTGGGTGGAGTTCACCGTCGGCAAGGATGCCAGCGGCGCTGTCACCATGTTGGGCACCGGCTCTGTGGACGATTACAACTGGGAGTCGCTGGGAATCTCTACCGTGCGGACGGAGGCAGGCCTGTTCTTCACCCTCTCCCCGGACATGCGCGCAGACGGCACGACACCGGACTTCTCCCACTGCACGGTGGAGCGGGGGCTCTACTTCCTGCCCATCACCCTGACCCCCTATGAGGGGGAGGATTTTTCCGATACCGAAAACCTTCTCACCGTCTCCCTGGACACGGAGCACTTCCGGACGGTGTGTCCCATTGACGCCGATGCGGACCGGGTGTCCCTCTATCAGAGTAACGACGGAAACTGGCTGTACCTTCTCAGCCAGCAAAGGGGGGAAGCCACGCTGACGGTGCTCTCCGCTGACACCGGGGAAATCACCTCCCAGGTCACGCTTTTTACGCTGGAGGACCGGGAGACCCAGGCGCTCTCCCGGACGTATCTCCAGGAGGGCTATCTCATCGCCACCCGCTCCGACGGGGCATTTGCCCTGGTGACGGTGGACGGGGCCGGACAGGCGGAAATCTCCCTGGCTGGAGATTTTTCTCCGGCCCAGGCCCTGGAGTGCTACATGGACACCCCCGTCTTCGACTACGACGGGGAGCGGCTGGCCTTTGCAGACCTTGCCCAGCAGTTCAATGGATGCAGCTTCTTTCTGGGGGTGGTAAGCGCCCAGGGCATGGAATATCTGGGAAAGTATTACCACAATCAGGACGCCACCAGCATCGACTATCAATCCTGTTCCCCGGTGGAGCAGGACCCCCTGTCCGTGCAGCTGCCGGATGCCGCATGATTGCCTTTGACGCAGTCCCTTACGGGGCTGCGTCTTTTTCCTTTGGGCTTTTTCCACACGCTGTTGAAAAACCGCAAACCTTTTCCCCCGTCCCACCGTCTGTAAGGCAAACCCGGAAGTTAAACCATGCCTTTCGGGCAGCCCTACTGTTGAACACAAGGAGGAATCGACTATGAAGCATCTGCGCATCCACCGGGCATTGCTGGCTGCCATGCTGGTTTGTGCCCTGTTTGCCCTGAGCGCCTGCGGCGCCGGAAACAGTACCCCTCAAGCCCCCATCGAAATGACGGAGGAGTCCACTTCTTCCACCGACCCCGCCGGCACCGGGGAAACCCAGTCCCCGGACGCCGCTCCCCCCACCCTGGAGGAGCTGCTGGGCGCGGACTACCAAGACTACATCGTGGAGACCATCACCATGCAGATGGAAAACCGCATGGACAAAGAGCCGGAGGTGGAGTTCTACCCCATCCGGGACAACAAGCCTCTGACGGATTATGTGGCCATCGACGAGACCCTCTCCTTCACGCCGGATGAAGAAGGCGGCGTGACCATCCACCTGCCTGCAGGCTCCGTGACGGATGAAGCCCACGGGGAGCAGAGCTTCTCCCTGCCCAACCCCCATCCATAAAAAGTGGATCCATGAAAAAAGCGGGAACCCCCAGGGGTTCCCGCTTTTGATATCCGGTTACAGTTCCACGCTCTCGCCGGGCTTGAGGACACAGCACTGCATGCCCTTGCCACGCACGGCATCCGCAAAGGCCTGGGCGTCCTGGCGCAGGGGCGGCATGGTGTCGTAGTGCATGGGCACCACCATCTGGGGCTTGATCATCTCCGCCGCCCGGAGGGCATCCTCCGGCCCCATGGTGAACATGTCCCCGATGGGCAGCAGCGCCACGTCGATGTGCTCCGGCTCCAGCAGCGCCAGATCGCAGGTAAGGGAGGTATCTCCGGCATGGTAGATCTTCCGGCCGCCCATCTCGAAGAGGAAGCCGCAGGAGAGGCAGCCCGGCACACCGCTGCCGTGAATGGCGGGGGTAAACTTAAAGGAACCGAAAGGCAGCTTCATCCGGCCGCCCAGGTTGCCCTGGATGGTCTCCACCCCGGCGGGGGCAAACAGCGCGTTGCCCAGATCCGCTGTGCAGCAGACGGGGGCTCCGGTGCGGCGGGCGATGTCCACCGCGTCTCCCAGATGGTCGCCGTGGCCGTGGGTGACGAAGATGTAATCTGCCTCCACCTGGTCGGCAGGAACCGCCGCCAGGGGATTGCCGGTAAGGAAGGGATCCGTCAGCAGCTTGTACTTTCCGTCATCCAGCAAAAAGCATGCGTGGCCCAAAAAAGTCACTTTCATCATAAATTCCTCCTATTGTTTTCTACGGTTTAATCGTCCAGGGTTTCTCCGGCATTGATGGTTCGTGCGATCTGGGAGGGCACCGGCGGGCAGCCCTTGCAGAAGGGCCGCTTTCCGTCCCGGAATTTGGCCGTGCAGTTGCCTACCAGTACCACATTCTGCTCCGCCAGATCCTCCGGCCGCAAGTCCGCGCCGAAAGCAATGGTCACCGGAGGCGCATCCTCATACTCCTGGTGGTGATAGCGGAAAAACTGCACCATGGCGGCGTGGCAGGCGCTGCAGGCCCCCTGCTCCACCACCTTGGGATTGGGGTAGTGCAGGTGCAGGTCATGCTCCGAGGCCAGCTGGAACCGGTGGGCCCATTTGAGGTAATCCTCCGGGAACACCCGGATATCCCCCAGCTCCAGCCCCCGGTCCTCCCGCACCAGATTCAGGTGGGGCACCGCGTCGTACTCCATACCCATGAGGCGGATAGCCGTCAGGTCTGCGGACAGGGCGTCCTTGGAGGCAAGCACCACCCCCAGCTCCACCGGTGTGCCGCCGGAGGGGCCGAAGCCCTCCATACACACCACGCCGTCCGTGACCACATAATCCGGGTAGCAGACACGGGCCAGCTCCATGATGCCGTAGTCCAGGCACTTGCCCTTGTGAATATCCGGCGGCGCCTGGTTGATGCGGTGAAGCCGGGTCTTGTCCTTTTGATAGAGGCAGCCCTTCATGTTCTTGATGCTCAGGGTCACTCCGGCGTACATGTGGGTCTTTATCACCGGCACGGAGATCAGCCGGTCCACCTGGAAGGGCAGACGGGACATCTTCAGCCGCTGGACCATGACGCCGCCGGGGATCTCCCGCTCCTCCATACCGCTCTCGTCCAGATCCACACAGGCAACGCCCTCTTCCTCACAGACCTGATAGATCCCGGCGGAGCGCAGAGCCTCCAGACTGTTGACCCCCACAATGGAGCTGTCTCCCACCAGGAGCTGCCCCACCTGCCGCTCCTTGAAAAAGCGGATGAGGCCCCGTACTACCTCCGGATGGGTGCAAAGGCCGCTGGCGGCAGGGCCCTTGAATCCCGTATTGACTTTCAGCAAAATCCGCAGCCCCGCCGCCTCCTCGGTAAACACCCGGGAGATGGCGTCATAGGCCATTTGGGCAGGGTCGCCCCCCTGCATCACATAGACGTCCGGCACGCCGCTTCCTCCTTTTCTGGTTCAGAATCCTTCCGGTTGAGCTGGGTCACCATCTCCTGAATCCGGGCGGGGGGTTCCTTCGTCATAAGGCTCACCACCACCAGCACCACCGCCGTCACGGTAAAGGCCACGAAGGTATAGTGCAGCGTGGTGTTGAGGCCCGCCTGGTACCAGGCGTAGACCGCCACAAAGCCCACGATCATGCTCACCAGAGCGCCCTCCCGGGTGGCCCGCTTCCAGTAGAAGCCCAGGATCAGAATGGGGGCAAACACAGACAGTCCGCCCCAGGCCCACCAGTTGACCCAGAGGATGCTGTCAAAGGGATTGAATGCAATGTAGATGGCAAAAATGCCGATGACCACCGAGGAGATCCGGGCCACCAGCAGCACCTGCCGATCCGTGGCCTGGCCCTTTTTGAGGATCTTGTTGTAAAAATCCTGGGTGACGGCAGTGGTGGCCACATGCAGCAGCGCATCCGCCGAGGACATCACCGCCGCCAGAATGGCCGCCGTGACGATGCCCACCAGGAAGCGGGGGGTGTACTGGGCGATCATCTGGATGTAGTTGGTGCTGGTATTCTCACTGCCCGGAAAAATCGTCAGGCACCACAGGTTCACCACGAAGGTGCCGAAGAGCAAAAACACGCCTGTGACACCGGCAATCGCTGCGCCCTTTCCGGCGGAGCGGGGCTCCTTCATGCCCATGAACATCTGCACGATCTGGGGCTGGCCCATGTAGCCCAGCCATCCGGCGGAGAGGAGACCCACAATGGTGATGGGATTGATCCACGCGGAGGTGAGGGCGGGATCCACCGCCGCCACCTGATCCATCAGGGAGTTGAAGCCGCCGTTGCCGAAGGCCACGAACAGTCCCACAAGCACCGCGAAAATCATCAGCATGCCCTGGACGAAGTCCGTCCAGGCCACCGCCAGCAGTCCGCCGGCGGAGGTGTAAAGGATCACCACCACCGCGCCGATGAGCACGGACACCCGGTAATCCAGGCCCAGCACCGCCTGGAAGGTGGTGCCGGCAGCCATCAGCTGGGAACTCATGTACACGGTGATGCTGATGGCAATGATGACGGTGGAAACTGCCCGGAGAACCTTACGGTCCTCGTCGTAGTACCGGGCTTCGATCAGGTCGATGAAGCTGCGGGCTCCGGTCATCAGGGTAAAGCGGGCCACCCGCTTGGCCATGACGAAGAAGTTGATAAACGGCGCAAAGCCTGAGGAAAACGCCGTCCAGATGGCGCCCATACCGGATCCCGCCACCTGCTGGGGCCACGCGATAAAGAGCCACCCGCTCAATCCCGCCGCCTGATGGGCAATGGCCGTCAAAACGGCGCCGAAGCGGCTGCCGCCGATAAAGTAGTCTGCGGAACTTTTCACGCTCTTTTTGGCCCGGTAGCCAATATAAAGCATGGTCAGCATGTACACCGCGATAATTCCAAGGATCACTGTCATCCCCGGTCCCTCCCTTGCCTTTCGGAATGTGCAGTTTTCTTTTTCTGTTTAGCGGTTTAAACTGCAACTATTTTCCTATTATAGCACGGTGCGGGAAAATGTAAATACACTTTTTCGCTTTGCTGAAAAAAAGCGGCAGGCTGCCGGCCGCCGCCCAGCCTGTCGAAAAAGTCTTTTCTACAGGCTGAGCAAGTTTTTTGAAACTCAAAAAAGTTTCAAAAAACTGATGATTCAAAACGAAAGGAACCCTTCCTGGGTTCCTCTCGTAACTCTCTTCCTTCCCGTCGCGTAAGATCTCCGGTTTTATCGACAGTCTTTTCTCTCACCGGCGGCGGCCGGAGAAGAGCACCATCAGTACGCCCCCCAGAGCCAGGGCGAAATCCGCCAGATTGAAGACCAGTCGGCCCGGTTTCCCGGGCAGGCGGGGGAACTGCACGTAATCGAATACCTGTCCGTGGAGGATGCGCTCCAGGAGGTTGCTCAATCCCCCGCCCATGGCCAGCCCAGCCCCCAGCCGGAATCCCCGGCTCTGCCGGATGGCCAGCAGCGGCAATGCCAGCAGCACCAGGCAGGACAGGGCAATCAGCACCCCACCCCGCAGCCATTTCATGCCGAAGGCGGCGCCCCGGTTGTAGAAGGAACGTAAGGCCACCCGGCCGTTCCAGTGCTCCTCCGCCCGGCCGTCCGGGCGCTCCCAGAACCACCGCACAGCGGTGCAGAGCGCCAGGACGGCGGTAGCGGCAATTCCCAACAGAATCATATCACGCGTCTCCTTTCCCGTCCCCGGCATCCTCCCGGGCCCGTTCCAGGGCACTGCGGAGAGCACCGGTCTTTTTGCGCTGGTTGTTGGCCGAGAGGATGCGGCCCATCTCCCGGAGGGTCTGGTCCATCTCCTCCCGGAAAGCAGAGGCGGACAGGCGCAGTGCCCCGTGGCCCAGGATGATGAGCTGCTCGGGCCCGTCGGAGGTGGCCACCTTCACCCGGTGGGTCTTGCCGATCTCGTAGGTGGCCTTTTCGATATAGGCGTCCGCCGTCTCCGCCTCCTTGGTGTAGACCACATGGATGTTGTGGTACCGCTCCACGGAGCCCAGGCCTCCCTTGACCTTGTAGGCGTCAAAGACCACGATGACCCGGTTTTTCTTCAATCCCTGATAGTTGCTCAGAAGGTCGCACAGCTGCTTGCGGGCGGCATCCAGATTCTCCCGGGCCACCGCTTTGAGGTCCTCCCAGGCAAAGATGATATTATACCCGTCCACCAGCAGATATTCCGGGCCGGAGAAGGCCTCCTTGATGTTCCGCTTCTCCCCCGTCTCCGCCGGGGAGCGCCGGAGCTCCCTGGGCGGGATAAAGTCCCGGCGCTTTACCGCGCCGTAGGTCCGCTCGAAGATGGCCTGAAGCTCTTTATCCTGGGCCAGGGTCCCGGCGTAATCCATCCGCTGCCGGGGCTGGGGCGTTTCCGCCTCCTCCGGCTCCGGCGCGTCCAGCCGCAGCCCGCTGTCCACATGGGCATGGGCTGGGACTTCGTTCCACTTGACGATGACGCCCGCGCCGTGGGAGCAGAACACGGAGTCCGGCGGGTTGTCGGGATCCCGCTCCGGATCGTAGCCCAGGGCCTCCACCACCGCCGCCTGGTCGGCGCAGGGCTCATAACCCCGGGGCGTGCAGAGGAGACGTCCCCGGCCCCGGGTGTAAGCCGTGACCTCCTGTCCGTAGTCCCGCAGGCCGGACACCGGAGCGGCACCGGTGAGCACCGTCTCCTCCCCCATGGTCTCCGGCGCGTCCGTCCGGGCGTTCATCCGCTGCAAATCCATCATGGCCCGGCCCACCTGATCTGCCGGAAGCTCCAGCCGGAAGTCGTACCAGGGCTCCAGCAGGATGTTCTCCGCCTGCATGAGCCCCTGGCGCACCGCCCGGTAGGTGGCCTGGCGGAAGTCGCCGCCCTCCGTGTGCTTCACATGGGCCCGGCCTGCCACCAGGGTGATCTTCAGATCCGTGATGGGGGAGCCTGTCAGCACGCCGGGATGCTCCCGTTCCTTCAGGTGGGTCAGCACCAGCCGCTGCCAGCGGCCGTCCAGCTGGTCCTCCGGGCAGGCGGTGGCGATCCGGATGCCGCTGCCGGGGGCACCGGGCTCCAGCAAAAGGTGCACTTCCGCGTAGTGGCGCAGGGGCTCAAAGTGACCGATGCCCTCCACCGGAGCGGCGATGGTCTCCCGGTAGACGATGCTGCCGGGGCCGAAGGTCACCTCCCAACCGAAGCGCTCCCGGATCATCCGCTGCAAGATCTCCAGCTGCACCTGGCCCATCAGCTGCACGTGAATCTCCCCCAGGGCCTCGTTCCAGGTGATGTGGAGCTGGGGATCCTCCTCCTCCAAAAGCCGCAGTTTCTGCATGGCCGTGTGGGGATCCGCCCCCTCCGGCAGCTCCAGCTGGTAGGTAAGCACCGGCTCCAGCAGCGCACCGCCGCCATCCTCCTCCGCCCCCAATCCCTCTCCGGGATAGGTGCGGGAAAGGCCCGTCACGGCGCAGACAGTGCCTGCCGGGGCCTCCTCCGCCAGGGTGAACTTGCTGCCGGAGTAAATGCGGATCTGGTCCGCCTTCTCCTGCCAGATTTCCTCCTCCGGCGTGTCCGGGCGGCGATTGGTCAAAAGGTCCTTTACCCGCAGGGTGCCGCCGGTGACTTTCAGGTAGGTGAGCCGGGCCCCTTGGGGATCCCGGGCGATCTTATAGACCCGGGCGCCGAAGTCCGCCGGATAGGCAGGCGGAACAACATAGCGCACCAGACCCTCCAGCAGCGCCTCCACGCCCTCCAATTTCAGCGCGGAGCCGAAAAAGCAGGGAAATAGCTTCCGCTGCCCGGTAAGGGCCGCCACATCCGCGTCGGTCACGGGCTCCCCCGCCAGATACCGCTCCAGCAATCCCTCATCCCGGAGGGCGGCTTCCTCCGCCAGAGTCTCCGGGTCGCCGCAGTCCACACACCCGTCGGACAGACGGGCGCGCAGCTGAGAAAGGACTGCCTCTCGGTCCGCTCCCGAGAGATCCATCTTGTTGACAAACAGGCACACCGGCACCTGATAGCGCTCCAGCAGCTGCCAGAGGGTGCGGGTGTGGGCCTGGACGCCGTCGGTGCCGCTGATGACCAGGATGGCCCCGTCCAGCACCTGGAGGGTCCGCTCCGTCTCTGCGGAAAAATCCACGTGTCCCGGGGTGTCCAGCAGGGTGATCTCCGTGTCCCCCACCGGCAGCAGCGCCTGCTTGGAGAAAATGGTGATGCCCCGCTCCCGCTCCATGGCGTCCGTATCCAAAAAGGCATCTCCATGGTCCACACGCCCCAGCTTGCGCAGCTGTCCCGCCCCGTAGAGCAGGGCCTCGGAGAGGGTGGTCTTTCCCGCGTCCACGTGGGCCAGGATGCCGATGGCCAGTTTTTTCATAGCTGTCTCCTCGCTTTTGTCTTTGCCCATCCATCATACCATTCCGGCAAGACCCACGCAAGAGAAAAGGGACGGCCCCAATGGGGCTGTCCCTTTTTGCATGATGCGCGATGAAAAAGCAGCGGGAGCCTCACTGGACACCGGCCCGGCACAGCTCCACGAACTGCTTGGCCACCCGGGGGCTGCGGCCGCCGGAGCGGATGGCAAAGGCCTCCGCTTTTGTCAGCAGCTCCTCCTCCGGCAGCTCCACGTCGTACTGGCGGGCCAGCTCCGTGACGATGGCGGCAAAGCGCTCCCGCTCCGGTCGCAGGAAGGTCACCGTCAGGCCGAACCGGGCGGAGAGGCTCATGAGCTCCTGGCGGGTGTCCGCCTCGTGGATATCGTCGCCGCTGCGGTCCATCAAGGTCTCCTTGATGAGATGGCGGCGGTTGGAGGTAGCGTACACCGCGATGTTCTTGGCCCGGCCGCAGACGCTGCCCTCCAGGATGGCCTTCAGGGCGGCGAAGTTGTCGTCATTGGCGGTAAAGCTCAGATCGTCGATAAAGAGGATGAACTTCAGGGGATTCTGGGCCAGAGAATCCATCAGGTCCGGGATCTCATAAAGCTGGTTTTTCTTCACCTCAATGAGCCGCAGGCCGTCGCCGGCAAAGGCGTTGGCGATGGCCTTCACCGTGCTGGACTTGCCGGTGCCCGCGTCGCCGTAGAGCAGCACGTTGTTGGCGGGCTCCCCCGCCAGCAGCGCCCGGGTGTTGGCGATGACCTTCTCCCGCTCCCGCTCGTAGCCGGGCAGCTCCTCCAACGTCTGGTCGTCGGGGTACTTCACAGGAGAGAGGGCGCCGTTCACCACGGTGAACACGTGGTACTTGGCAAAGATGCCGTAGCCGGTGCGGCCGATCTGACGCATCCGCTCCCGGTAATCCGCCGCCATGTCCAGGGTATCCGTCTCCCAGGCGGGCAGGAACTCCCCCGGCTCCCCGGAGGCAGCCCGGCGCACCTTCTCCAGTGTCAGGGTGCCCAGGGTGCTGAGAAACGCAAGCTCCCCATCCAGGCATGCCTCCAGCACCGGATCCGTGCCGCCAGCAGCCAAACGGCGCACGCAGACGTTGGCATCCTCCAGCACCACCTTGCGCAGATACGCCGTCCAGTTGGTGCCGTACTCAAAGAGGGCGGCCTCAAACTCCGCCGCAGCAGGCACCATCTCGCCGCCGGACACCACCGCATGCAGCAGCGTCCGCAGCCGCTCCACCACCGGGTCCCGCAAAATCCCGCGGAACACCACCAGCCCATCCAGCCGGGCAGACATCTCCTGGATCTTCATAGACATCCTCCTTGCAGTTTTGCAGCCACTATACCCCACTTTCCATATCGACGCAAGTATTTATTTGTTGAGAACTGTATTTTTTTCCGTTTTCAAAAAAAACTGTTGACAAATCCAGGGGCTTCCTGTATATTCGTAGAAAATATCAAACGCAATGAAGAGAACGAGTAACGTTTCCTTTCCGCTTTCAGAGAGCTGTCGTCTGGTGCGAGACAGTAAGTATTGGGGAGCGCGAAATCATCTCCGAGCAGTCCGCTGAACGAAAGATGCTTTCAAGTAGGTTGGATCGGGTGCACCCGTTAACGTGCGGGGGTTTGTTGGAACCCCATGAGTGGGCGCGGCTTGTCCGCGTCAATGAGAGTGGTACCGCAGAGTGCTTTTTCAAAGCCTTTGTCTCTTGGATGACAGGAGACAAAGGCTTTTTTGTTTTCCTGCGGTCCCTCACCCCCCCAATTTGTGGCAAACTCCAAATGCCAGATCAAGATTAAAGGAGAGTACATAACATGGCGATCAAGAAGTATTACGACACTGACTGCAACCTGGGCATGCTGGACGGAAAGACCGTCGCCGTCATCGGCTTCGGAAGCCAGGGCCACGCCCATTCTGAGAACCTGGCCGAAAGCGGCGTCAACGTCGTGGTTGGCCTGCGCAAGGGATCCGCCCACTGGGAAAAGGCCGCTGCCTTTGCCGCCGATCACGCCAACTTCCAGGTGATGGAAGTAGAAGAGGCTGCCAAGGCCGGTGACATCGTCATGATGCTGGTGCCCGACGAGCTGTGCGCGGACATCTATAACAAGCAGGTGGCTCCCTACATGACCGAGGGCAAGACCCTGGCCTTCGCCCACGGCTTCAACATCCACTTCAAGACCATCGTGCCCCCTGCCAATGTGGACGTCATCATGGTGGCCCCCAAGGGCCCCGGCCACACCGTCCGCAGCCAGTATCTAGAGGGTAAGGGCGTGCCCAGCCTGATCTGCGTGGAGCAGAACTTCACCGGCCAGGCCAAGGAAGTGGCGCTGGCTTACGCCTCCGCCATCGGTGCCGGCCGTGCGGGCATCCTGGAGACCACCTTCAAGGAGGAGACGGAGACCGACCTCTTCGGCGAGCAGGCAGTCCTGTGCGGCGGCGTGTGCGAGCTGATCTACGCCGGCTTTGAGACCCTGGTGGAGGCCGGCTATGAGCCCGAGATGGCCTACTTTGAGACCTGCCACGAGATGAAGCTCATCATCGACCTCATCAACCAGGGCGGTTTCGCCAAGATGCGCTACTCCATCTCCAACACCGCCGAATACGGCGACTACCGCACCGGCAAGCGCATCATCACCAAGGAGAGCCGCGAGGGCATGCGTCAGGTGCTCCGGGAGATCCAGGACGGCACCTTCGCCTCCGAGTTCCTCACGGAGATGAGCCCCAACGGCGGCCGCAAGACCCACTTCCTGGCCCAGCGCCGTATGGCTGCCGAGCATCCCATCGAGAAGGTGGGCGCCCAGCTGCGTGCCATGATGAGCTGGCTGAAGAAGTAAGGAAGGACTGCGGACATGAGAAGTGACAACGTCACCCGCGGCAGTGAGCGGGCTCCCAACCGGAGCCTGTTCTATGCCCTGGGCTATACTCCCGAGGAGCTGGAGCGGCCCCTCATCGGCGTGGTCTCCGCATACAGCGAAATCGTCCCCGGCCACATGCACCTGGACAAGATCGCCCAGGCCGTAAAGACCGGCGTGGAGATGGCGGGAGGCACTCCCATCCTGATCCCCGCCATCGGTGTGTGCGACGGCATTGCCATGGGCCACATCGGCATGAAGTACTCCCTGGCCAGCCGGGAGCTGATCTGCGACAGCGTGGAGACCATGCTCATGGCCCATCAGCTGGACGGATTGGTACTGGTACCCAACTGCGATAAGATCGTCCCCGGCATGGTGATGGCGGCAGTGCGGCTGGACGTCCCGGCGGTGGTCTGCTCCGGCGGTCCCATGCTGGCCGGCCACTACGGCGGCGAGGAAGTGAGCCTCTCCAAGATGTTCGAGGCCGTGGGCGCCTACAAGGCCGGCATGATCTCGGACGAACAGCTGGAGGAGTGTACGGAGAACTGCTGCCCCGGCTGCGGCTCCTGCTCCGGTATGTACACTGCCAACTCCATGAACTGCCTGTGCGAGGCCGTGGGCATTGCCCTGCCGGGCAACGGCACCATCCCCGCCGTGTACGCCAAGCGGCTGCAGCTGGCCAAGCGCTCCGGCATGGCGATCATGGACCTGGTGCGCCGGGGCGTCACCGCCCGCCAGATCATCAACGAGCGGAGCCTGCGCAACGCCCTCACCTGTGACATGGCCCTGGGCTGCTCCACCAACACGGTGCTGCACCTGCTGGCCATCGCCCATGAGGCGGGCTGCCCCATGGATCTGAAGGTCTTCAACGAGATCTCCGCCAAGACCCCCAACCTGTGCCATCTGGCCCCGGCGGGCCCCACCCACATGCCGGACCTGTACGCTGCCGGCGGCATTCCCGCCGTGCAGGCGGAGCTGGCCAAGGCGGGACTGCTGGACCTGGACGTCCCCACCGTCAGCGGCAAGACCCTGGGCGAAAACATCCAGGGCGCCCATATCCTGGATACCAAGGCCATCCGGCCCATTGAGGACCCGTACAGCCCCACCGGCGGGCTGCAGATCCTCTGGGGCAACCTGGCCCCCGACGGCTGCGTGGTCAAGCGCAGCGCCGTGGCGCCGGAGATGCTCTGCCACACCGGCCCCGCCCGGGTATTCAACAGCGAGGAAGAGGCCATCACCGCCATCTATGCCGGCGATATCCATCCCGGCGACGTGGTGGTGATCCGCTATGAAGGTCCCCGTGGCGGCCCGGGCATGCGGGAGATGCTCAACCCCACCAGCGCCCTGGCGGGCATGAAGCTGGACACCACCGTGGCCCTCATCACCGACGGCCGGTTCTCCGGGGCCTCCCGGGGTGCGTCCATCGGCCATGTGTCCCCGGAGGCAGCTTCCGGCGGCCCCATCGCCCTGGTGGAGGAAGGCGACTCCATCACCATCGACATTCCCGCAGCCTCCATCACCCTGGAGGTCCCCCAGGAAGAGCTGGACCGGCGTCAGGCCGCTTTGCAGCCTCGCCAGCCCAACATCACCAGTGGTTGGCTCAGCCGCTATGCCCGAATGGTCACCAGTGCCAATCAGGGCGCAGTGCTGCTGTAATGCAATTCCCAAAATGCCGCAGGAGCGGCCGCCCGGTTGGGCGGCCGCTCCTGTTTTTGTAAACTCCGGCATACCTGCCGGAATGCTGGCAAGTGGGCCTCCCGCTCCAAGAGGAGCGGGAGGCCTTTGATCAAAGCATTGTGTTTTGATCTGGTGTCTTAGGCGAAGGTCACGTTGCCGTTGCCGGAAACGGTCACCACCACGCTGTAAACAGCGGTGGGAGAGCCGGAACCAGCGGGAGTGAACTTCAGGGCGTTGCCGTCCTCAACCTTGGCGGCAACACCGGCAGCCTCGCCGGAAGCGGGCTTCAGGTCGGAGGTGTTCTCCATGGTACCGTTGGTAACCGTGAAGCTGACCTCGGCGGAGCCGGTGGAGGTGCCGGACAGGGTGACCGTGAGGGTCACAGTCTGGCCCTTCTTCAGGTAGGACTCCTTACCGGCGTCGGTGACGGTGTAGTTCACACCCTCGCTGTTGGCATCGCTCTTGTCAGAGGCCATGGTCACCTTGTAGTAACCGATGTCGTAGATGCCGCCGTCCACCAGAGTGGTGGTCTTCTCCTTGTAGCCGTTGCCGGACTCGGTGTTGGAAACCAGGGCATACTCGCCGGCGCCCAGATCGGAGATCTTGGCGGTGGCGGCGTACAGCTTCTCACCAACGCCCTTGACGCTGACGGTCACGGCGTCGGTAGCGGTAACGCTGTCAGCCCAGGTGTACTTGGTCTTGCCGATCTCGAAGACGTAGCCATCACCGTTGTCATTGCGGTAGTAGCTGCTGATGGTGGAGCCGGCCTCAGCCTCGATCTGCTTCATCACGGCAGAGAGCAGGGCGGCCTCGGTCTTCTTGGCGCCGGAGGCAACCAGGATCTCGGTCACGGCCTGTCTGGAGATGGTAATGGCGTAATCGCCAGCATCGATCTCCTCACGGCCGGTGTCCTTGTCGTCAACCTCCTGGATGAACAGGTTGGTGATCTGGCCGTTGTCCACGATGAAGTAAGCCAGGTCGTTGGTATCCTTGGCAATGCCGCTGATACCGGTGGAAGTGATCTTGCCGTCCTCATCCACATAGAAGAGGTTGGCCTTGCTGTCCACGGTGTAGGACGCGCCGCCCAGGGTCACGGTGTACTCACCGGAGACCTTGGCAGTGCCCTTGGCATCGTTCACAGCGTACTTGTCGTTGGTAGAGGAAGTGGTGTACTTGTTCAGCTTGGTGATGACACCGTGGCTGTCGGTGGAGTAGGACTTGTACAGGCCGTTGCCCAGGTTGGAAGCACCGGAAATACCGGAGTCGATCTTCACGGTGGTAGTCTCACCATTGATGACCGCGTTGTACTCATAGTACTCGCTGTTCTTGGTGGTGATCTTCTGGGAAGCGGACTTGCCGGCAATGAACAGCACGTTGTTGGAGCTGTTCTCCACAGTCAGAGCGGAGCCGGGAACAATGAACATCACGGTGACGATGGAGCCGGTCTTGCAGTAGTAGTACGCGGTGACCTGCTCGTTGGAACCGGTGCTGGCCTTGATGCCGGGGGCGTTGTTGGTGCCCACATAGGTCTCATACTCGTCATCACCAGTCTCCACCACGAAGACCGTGTTGCTGTTGGAGTAAACAACATCGCTGTCCTTCAGGGTGATCTTGGAGGTGCCGTTGGTCATGGAGAAGGTCTGGCTGTTCTCCACCTTCTTGGTGGTGGCAACGGCCTTCAGGGTGTACTCCTTGTTGTCGTCCACCTTGTAGGTGACGATGGAGTTCTTCTCGATCTTGGAGGTGCCGTTGGCATAGTTCTTGGCGGTATCGACCACCTTGTAGGTGCCGTCGGTGAAGACCAGCAGAGCGCGGTTGGAGGAGAAGTTGCTCTTATCCTGAGCCTCCACGAACAGCGCGTAGTCGCCGGAGACAAACTCCTGCTCCTCCACATAGATGGCGTAGCCATACTCGTCCAGATACACGGCATAGCTGCTGTCCACATCCAGGGACTCAGCCACGTACTTGTTGGACAGCTTATAGGTGGAGCTGTCGATGTCCAGGCTCTTGCCGTTGACGACCTTGGTCAGAGTGCCCTGGATGGCCTCGGCGGTCTTTACGGACTGAACGGCATCCTCGGGGATGGAGAAGGTGTAGAGCACATAGGCGTCATCCTCGAACTCCTCCAGGGTGTCGAACTTCTCCGTACCGGAGGCGCCGGTGGGCCGCTCGGCCTCGGTGGTGATCTCCAGGTGACGGTTCTGGTTGCCGGAGGCAGCCACAGTACGGTTGACAGTGCCCACGTAGGTGTTCACCATGGTGATGGTCACAGTCTCCTTGTCCGTATTGTAGTAAACCTGAGTGAGAACGCCGTTGCCGCCCAGCTTGGTGTCATCGCTCTTGGAGATGGCCACGGCAGTGCTGGAAGCGCCATCCTCATAGACAGAGACGTCAGCCTTCACAATGGTCTTGCCCAGGCCCAGATCCTTGTAGATGTCGCTGATCTTGACGCTCTCGGTGTAGGTGGCATCGGCGACCTTGGCGTAAGTACCGACCTCCTCGGCCTTCACCTTCCACACGTTGGCGGGACGGTTGAAGGCATCGGCGCCGTTGGCGCTGAGCTTCAGATCGGAGAAGTACTTCTCAGCGAACTGCATCTTGTCGTCGTTCTTGATGGTCTCGTTGGAGGCGTTGTTCACCATCTCGGAGGCCTTGCCGCTCTGAGAGACGACCACGTCACCCACGGTGATGGTGGTGTCGTTGCCGTACTCCACCATAGTGGCCTGCATGGCATTGAAAGCGTACAGCATGGCCTCCTCACGGTTGACGGAATTCTGGCCCACAAACTTGTCGTTGCCGTCGTCCAGGCCGATGGCGATGGCCTGCTTGGCCACGTTGATGGACCAGTTGGGGCCGGTGTAGCCCTCCTTGCTGGAGTCATAGCCCAAGGCGCCCAGCAGCATCTTCATGAACGCATAGCCGGTCAGGGGAGCGGCGGGCTTGAAGGTGCCGTCAGCGTAACCGCTGATGATGCCTTCCTTCTGGCAGTAAGCGATGTAGCCAGCGAAGACGTTGGAGGTGGGGACGTCCTTGTAGGGAGCGGTGTCGGCACCCAGTGCGGACGCGGTGGTGGGCCCGAGGATCAGGTTGCAGATGATCTTGGCAGCTGCTCCGCGGGTGAGGTTGGTGGTGGGCTGGAAGGAGCCATCGGTGTAACCATCGATGACGCCCACAGCAGACATCACGTCGACAGCTTCCTGATAGGTGATCTTGCTGTCATCGGTGAAGTCCTTGGCGCCGGCGCTGACGGTGACCAGAGACATGGTCATTACCAGGGCCAAAGCCAGAGAAAGGAACTTCTTCATGGTAGGAATCTCCTCCTTTTTAGATTTACCGGCAAAGCCGGCATGGAAAGTTCCGAACGCCGGAGGGTACCCCCCCTGCTCACACGGCATACATACCGTGGCTAGCCTAACCTGTATCTGTGCCGGGCTTGCCAGGGACGTGCGCTCCTTTGTTCATGTTGGATTCTATCAGCGCTTTACAGAAAACGCAATAGCTTTTTTGTTTTTGTTACACAGTCGTAACAAATAGATCTCTACACCATATCGGTCTACTCTTAAATATTTTGAAATATCTATATATTTCCAGGGAATTTTTCATATGCGTATTTTTTGCTTATTCTTTTTATTTAAATGTAACCTGTATTTCAGGAGGCATCGGGGGCCTGCCATTGACTTTTTTCCGGCTTTCCGATATGATTTTCTTAACATTTTCCCATTCCAACTCGTATGAAAGGAGAGCTCTATGCCTCAAATCGACCTGAGCACGCTCGGCTCCTCTCTGGGCGGATTGACGCTGCAAACGCTTCTCTCCGCCGTTATTACTCTGCTGATCTGCCTGGTGGCCGTCCATCTGCTGTGCAAGCTGCTGCGGCGGGTCCTCTCCCGCACCAAGCTGGATGAACGCATCCAGAAATACGTCCTGGCCGGCATCAAGCTCCTTTTATATATTCTCACCGCCGTTATCGTGGCCGACCAGCTGCACATCCCCACCACCTCTTTCGTGGCCCTCCTCTCCGTGGGCTCCCTGGGTATCACTCTGGCCGCGGAAGATATCCTGGGCAATGTGGCAGGCGGGCTGGTGATCCTCTCCTCCCACCCCTTCTCCATCGGCGACTATGTGGAGGTCTCCGGCACCGCCGGGACAGTGGACGAGATCGGCCTCAACCACACCAAGCTCATCACCCCGGACGGTTACCGGGTCATGCTGCCCAACAAGGAGCTGGCCTCCTCCCAGATGATCAACTACACCTCCCTGGGCCGGCGGCGCATCACCCAGAAGGTCTCCGCCTCCTACGACGCTCCCACCGAGACTGTCAAGGCCGCCTGCCAAAAGGCCATCGGCATGACGGAAAACCTTCTGACAGAGCCCGCCAGTGCCATCTATCTCACCGACTACGGCGACAGCGCCATCGAATACACCCTCTACTGCTGGGTGGCACCGGAGCACTACTGGGCCGCCGCCATGGCCCTGCGGGAAAACCTGCGCACCACCTTCCAGGAGGCCGGGGTGGAGATGACCTATAACCACCTGAACGTCCACATTGTGGAAAATCGCGGTTGACAAAGGCACGCTTTCCCGCTTATAATGGCTCCAAAGCGATGATGGAGAGGAACGGGATCAGGCGCCCTCAGAGAGCCGGCGGGCGGTGCGAGCCGGCGGCAAGTGATCCCAGGTTCTATGGCTCCTGAGCCGGGGGTTCGAGGGCGCAGACGCGCCGGTAGGGCCGCCCCGTATCCGCCGCGTCAAGGCGAAGGGGTTGTTGGACTCCGTAAGGGGCGCTGATCCGTGAGGACGGCGCAATTTGAGTGGTACCGCGGAAGCTGTCAGCGGCTTTCGTCTCAAAGTTTCTTTGGGACGAAAGCCGTTTTTCTTTTCAGTCCGGCGAAAAAGTTTTTTCGCCAGACTGTGCAAGTTTTTCGCGCTTCAAAAAGCTGCGAAAAACTTATGATAAAAAACGAAAGGAACCCCTCCTGGGTTCCTCTCGTAACTCTCTTCCTTTCCGTCGACCAGGACATTCAAGTTTTTCGACAGTCTCTTTTTCCACACTATATTCTATTTTCCAAAGGAGCGAACAAACATGAGCCAGCAGCGTATCGAAACCATTTGTGTACAGGGCGGCTATACCCCCGGCAACGGGGAGCCCCGCCAGATCCCCATCGTACAGTCCACTACCTTTAAATATGCCACCAGCGAGGATATGGGCAAGCTCTTTGATCTGGAGGCCAGCGGCTATTTTTACACCCGCCTCCAGAACCCCACCAATGACTACGTGGCCGCCAAGATCTGCGCCCTGGAGGGGGGCACCGCCGCCATGCTGACCTCCTCCGGCCAGGCAGCCAACTTCTTTGCCCTCTTCAACATCGCCGGCTGCGGAGACCACATTGTCTCCTCCTCTTCCATCTACGGCGGCACCTTCAACCTCATCTCCGTCACCATGGCCAAGATGGGCATTGACGTCACCTTCGTGGGCCCCGACTGCTCCGATGAGGAGCTGGAGGCCGCCTTCCGGCCCAACACCAAGGCCGTCTTCGGCGAGACCATCGCCAACCCCGCCCTGACGGTGCTGGACATCGAGAAGTTCGCCAAGGCTGCCCACGCCCACGGGGTGCCCCTCATCGTGGACAACACCTTCGCAACGCCGGTGAACTGCCGTCCCTTCGAGTGGGGCGCCGACATCGTCACCCACTCCACCACCAAGTATATGGACGGCCACGGCGTGGCCGTGGGCGGCGCCATTGTGGACTCCGGCAAGTTCGACTGGATGGCCCACGCCGACAAGTTCCCGGGCCTTACCACCCCCGACGAGAGCTACCACGGCATCACCTATGCCGAAAAGTTCGGCAAGGAGGGCGCCTTTATCACCAAGTGCACTGCTCAGCTGATGCGGGACTTCGGAGCCATCCAGTCTCCCCAGAACGCCTTTTATCTGAACCTGGGCCTGGAGAGCCTCCACGTGCGCATGGCGCGCCATTGCGAAAACGGCCAGGCGGTGGCAGAGTTCCTTTCTAATCATCCCAAGGTCGCCCATGTCAGCTACTGCGGCCTGCCCGGCGACCCCTATCACGCCCTGGCGCAGAAATACCTGCCCAAGGGCTCCTGCGGCGTGGTATCCTTTGAACTCAAGGGCGGCCGTGCCGCTGCCGGGGAGTTCATGAAGCGGCTGAAGCTGGCGGCCATTGAGACTCACGTGGCCGACGCCCGCACCTGCTGCCTCAACCCCGCCTCCTCCACCCACCGGCAGATGACCGATGAGCAGCTTGCCGCCGCGGGGATTCCCGCGGGCCTGGTGCGTATGAGCTGCGGCCTGGAGAGCAAGGAGGACCTCATCGACGATATTGCCCAGGCGCTGGAGGGCGTGTGAGATGCCCATCAAGATCCCCAATCAGCTGCCTGCTACCAATATCCTGCAGCGGGAAAACATCTTCGTCATGACGGAGACCCGGGCCATCACCCAGGATATCCGTCCCCTGCAGATCCTGCTTTTGAACCTGATGCCCACCAAAGTGGACACGGAGACCCAGCTGGCCCGGGTGCTGGGCAACACGCCCCTGCAGATCCAGCTGGAGCTCATCGCCCCCTCCGGCCACATCTCCAAGAACACCTCCCAGGAGCACATGCTGGCCTTTTACAAAACCTTCGACGAGGTGAAAGACCGCACTTTCGACGGTCTCATCATCACCGGCGCGCCGGTGGAACAGATGCCCTTTGAAGAGGTGGACTACTGGCCGGAGCTGTGTGAGATCATGGAGTGGAGCAAAGTCCACGTCCACTCCACCCTCCACATCTGCTGGGGCGCCCAGGCAGGGCTGTACTACCATTACGGTATTCCCAAACGCCAGCTGCCCCAAAAGCTCTTCGGCGTCTTCCGCCATACCGTGGAGGATCCCAACTTCATCCTCTTCCGGGGCTTTGACGACGAGTTCTGGGTCCCCCACTCCCGCAACACCACTGTGGACCGGGCGGACATCGAGGCGGTGCCGGAACTGAAGATCCTCTCCTCCTCCCCGGAGGCCGGGGTCTACGCCATCAAGACCGACCAGGGCCACCAGATCTTCCTGATGGGCCATGCGGAATATGACCGGGACACCCTGCGCAACGAGTACATGCGGGATCTGGTGGCGGGGGTGGACATCCACATCCCCGAAAACTATTTTCCGGACGACGACCCTCAGCGCAAACCGGTGGTCACCTGGCGCTCCTGCGCCCACCTGCTCTACTCCAACTGGCTCAACTACTTTGTCTACCAGACGGCTCCCTATGATATCCGGGATATCCGCCGGGGCATCCGCACCGATGACTAATAAAACGCGCCGCTTCCTCTTTGGGAAGCGGCGCGCTGCTTTCAAAAGGCATTTCCGACAGCGGCCTTTTTCTTTCAGAAGGTCCCCCTCTGCCAGCGCAAAAAAGGCGCCCGGCAGTTTTGCCGGGCGTCCCTTGTTCGATTTGTGTGATTACGCCTGCGGAGCCGCTCCCACCGTGACATCCATCTTATCCTCAAAATACTTTACCATGGCGATCTGGTCCTCATCAATGTAGCCATTGTCGTTCATCCAGTCCATGATCTGCAGCGTCACATCCGTCACCGGCACATCAACGCCCAGCTTGTGGGCGTACCGCTTGGCATTGAGGATATCCTTGCGGTGAACTGCCACCCGGGCACCGGGCTCGTAGTCCCGTACCAGGAGCTTGGGTACCTTGTTGTCATAGAGGGGGCCGCCGACAAAACCGCCCCGGGTGGCGTCAAAGGTTGTCTGGAGATCGATGCCTGCCTTGGCGGCAAAGGCATATCCCTCCGCAATGGCTGCCAGCATGGCTCCGCCGATCATATTGTTCACCAGCTTTGTCACACTGCCGCTGGCGCTGCCGCCGGTGTAAACCGGCTGTCCCATACACTCCAGAATGGGCCGTACCTGCTCAAAGGCCTCCCGGTCTCCCCCGGTCATGATGGCCAGCGTCCCCGCCTCCGCCATGGGGTTTCCGCCGCTGACGGGAGAATCCAACAGATACATCCCCGCCGCCTTGGCGGCCTCATAGAGCTCCAGAATGATATCCGGTGCAGTGGAGCTCAGATCTACAATGATTCTGCCGGGCTTCCCACACTGGACTGCCCGCAGCACAGACTCCCGGATAATGGGATGGGTAGGCAGGATTTGGAGAATCACATCACAGGTCTCATAGATCTCCGCCGGATCCGGCACCGCTATCCCACCAGCCTGGGCAAAGGCGTCCAGCCGCTTCTGGGATACGTCGTACCCCAGGACTTCCTGTCCGGATTTTGCCGCAACATTTTTTGCCATAGGGAGACCCATGACTCCCAATCCCAAAAAACCGATCCGCTGTGCCATATGCGCTGCCTCCGTTTCTCAGTCTGACGCGGAACGGGCCGCTTCTGCCTGAAGTGCCCTCCGTTTTAAATAGTATAAATGGTCTTACCATTTATACTATTTATACGCTTTGCCTGACTGCTTGTCAAGCCCTTACAGGAAAAGCGGCTCAGAGGTGCCTTTCTTGACAAGGATTTTTCCCCATGCTATGCTAAGAAAAAGTGTAATTTTGGGAGATTTTTCGTATGGAAGAAGCAAATTCCAAGCCTCTGTTCACGCCGGCGAAAACCCAGCGGGCCTCGGAGGTCATCTATCAGCAGATCTATCCCAAGATCGTTTCCGGGGAACTGAAACCTGGAGACCGCCTTCCCTCCGAGCGGGAGCTGGCCCAACAGTTCCAGCGCAGCCGCCCCATCGTGCGGGAGGCGCTGCGGATGCTTCAGCAGGACGGTCTGCTGGAGACTTCCATCGGCAGCAGCGGCGGCGCCATCGTCCGGGGCATCTCGCTGAAAACGGTGGAGGATCCTCTCAAGAGCCTAGTAGCCATGGGGGCCATCAATCTGGAAGAACTGCTGGAGTACCGTCATATCAACGACCGCGGCTGCGCCCGGCTGGCTGCAGTGCACCACAACGACGAGGATGCCGCCAAACTCCGGCAAACACTGGCAGGAGCGAAGGAGAACATTGGTGTTCCCTTCAGCTTTCAGGAGTATGATGTGGCCTTTCACTCCGCCCTGGCCAAAGCCAGCCACAACGCCCTGGCCATCATGATCAACGATGTCATCGTGCGCCTGAACACCGACACCTACCTGCACGCCATCCGGGACTGCACGCCAAAACAGCTGCAGGCGGTCAATCAGCGGATTTACGACAGCCATTACGCCGTCATGGAAGCGGTGCTGGAGCGGGATCCGGATCGGGCAGACGCCTGCGTATCCGCCATGATCCAGGTCTTTCAGGATGCCGTGTCCGGCGGAAAATAACAAGAAAACAGGGATGGTAGACACCATCCCTGTTTTGCTTTCATTTGCGGCTTCTCCCGCTCAGGCCGTTTTTTCCTTCTTCGCGGCTCTGCCGGGTCAGGACTGTTTTCGCCGGTCGTGTTCCCGCGCGCCGTAAAAACGGCGCTTTTCTTGGTACATCAAAAAATCCGCTTCATCGAACTGCTCCCGGAGGGAACAGGGAACCGACCGCCAGGAAAATCCCACAGAACAGCGGATCTCGTCCTGCTCCATACCGGTTCGTACAGCGGCGACTGCCAGGCGGAACGCCTCCTCATCCAGCGTCTCATCCACCACCACGAACTCGTCGCCGCCGGTGCGGTACACCTTTTCCCCGAAAGCCTTCCGGATATGCTCTGCCGCCCGGCGCAGCAGGCCGTCGCCGGCGCTGTGTCCCTGCCAGTCATTGATCTCTTTAAGGCCGTTGAGGTCGAAGCAGGCAACGCCTCTGTGCTCTCCCGGCCAGGCCAGCGGATCCGCCATCAGCTCGTTGAACTTATTGCGGTTAAACAGGCCCGTCAGGGTATCCTCATATCTCATCCGCTGGAGCAGCGCAGTCTGAGCGGCGATTTTCTCCTTCTGTGCCTCAACCTGCTCCTGCAGATACTGGTAAGACTGCCTGGCGATCCTCTCCGGGAAGCCCACATCGCCCTCCACCATATCCTCGTAGGGATTGGAGATATGCAGATGGCAGCAGCGCAGCCGGCCGCTGTGGTTGCGGAACACAGTGGTGATGCGCTGGTGTACCCGCAGGCTGATCTGGGTGGAGACATCCGTGGCGATCCACACCCGCCCACTGCACATATAGGCGTCTGTGGCGATCTGAAGGCCCTGGTACTCCTCACCGGAGAGATTGCACCGGGGGACCTGCCCTGCGAACCGGCGGAAAATCGCGGCCACCCTCTCCAGTCCCGCGGAGTGCTCCTCCTCTCCGGTACCCAGCCAGACGATATCATCATCCATCAGGGCGATCACAGCTTCCACGTCATTTTCACAGTAGTATTTGTGCAGCATATAACTGGTCAGCTCAATGGCTTTTTACCTTTGCATTTCATCCGTACGTTGGATACGCGTCATCCCCTTTCCCGAATCTGTGCCATGGAGATGCGTTTTCATTCCGAAAGGCATAAGGTCTCCCCACAGCTCCGCCGCGGATTCATCATCGCTCTGCGGCAGACCGTCTGTTTGCCGGCTTTTGCGATGCACTGCTGCCATCCTCTTGCGTCAGCAGCACCACGCTCTCAACGGTTCTAAGTTTGTCCAGAAAAATAGATTTCGTTTCGAGACCGTCAAAGAAAACAGGAAATTTAAAATATATTGCCTTTAAAATACGACCATCTTTCTGTACTTCGTCAAAAATCTCAACTTTTTCAAGAATAGTGTTCATAAACTCTTTCTTCTCTATATCTGTAAATTGATTATAGTACTTTTCAAATAAAAGCAAGTAATTATAAACACTATCTGCATTTATCTGTTCCTGATGAATGTTCTGAATACGGGAAGTCAGCTCATCTATCTTATCGTCTACTTCTGCAATATCCTCATATAATCTATCCAGACGAGCAGACATGTCTTCATACTTACGATTATACAGCCTATCAGATGGGTCAAGCAAGTATAGTGGCTCAGTTGTCAAGACAAAAATCTAAGATTTTTATAATGAACTGATAT